>JACCZO010000438.1 GCA_013695925.1 Chthoniobacterales bacterium | reverse complement strand
CAGGATCGTTAGGGCTATTTTTCGGTGCATGGTGATGGAATTTGAAATCAAGGGCCGCCGGAAAGCGAGAACTTTGCACCAAGAACTGCTGGCTTGACAAAGATGATCGCACTTTGTTCTACTGGCTCATCGCTCAGATCCTGGCTGAAAGCAGACGACGCCGACCGCCTTTTCGTAAACGCCAATTCCCAGACACGACATCCCAACGAATCGAACGATAAAACCTTATGAAAACATTATCTTCCCTGATCGCCGGTTTTTCGCCGGCTTTGTCAATCCTCCCACTCCGGGTCGCGTTTCCGCTGCTGTGTCTCGGGGCGAGCCTGACGCTCGGGCAGCACGGCGCATGCGCTGGCTTTACTTTTTCGGCCTCAGGCAGCCTCGGCACGGCACGCGCCTATCACACCGCGACGTTACTGACCGACGGCCGGGTGCTGGTCGCCGCTGGCTCCGATGGCACGCAGAGCTTAACGAGCGCCGAACTCTACGATCCGGCCACCGGCACCTTCATCGAAACCGGCAGCCTCGTCGTCGGGCGCTATCGTCACTCGGCTACGCTCTTGCTCAGTGGCCAGGTGCTGGTCGCCGGTGGTCTCGGCAACGAGAGAAACACCTCGGTCGCCAGCGCGGAACTCTATGATCCGGCGACCGGCATCTGGACCGAGACCGGCAGTCTCGCCGACCCGCGTAGCGCGCACACGGCGACTTTGCTTCCTGATGGCAGAGTGCTCGTAACAGGAGGAGGGATTACCGACGGCGGCGGCGCTCTCACGACCGCGGAGATCTACGACCCAGTAACCGGGACTTGGACTGCGACCGGCAGTCTCGCCGAAGCACGCTTTCGCCACTCGGCGACCTTGCTGCTCAACGGCTTGGTCCTCGTAGAGGGAGGCAAAACCAATGCCGGCGGGATCGCCCTCGCCAGTGCGGAACTTTACGATCCGGCGACCGGGCTCTGGATGGCCACCGGGAGCATGGCCACACCGCGCTTTCGTCAAACGGCGACCTTATTGCCTGACGGCAAGGTAGTGGTGGCAGGAGGGTATGGCCTCAACCTGATCATTCTTTCCAGCGCGGAAATCTACGATCCGGCAACCGGGCTGTGGACTTCCACCGGGAGCATGGCAAGCAAGCGCGCTGAGTTCACCGCAACGTTGCTCAACGGCAGGGTGTTCGTCGCGGGAGGACAGGCCGGCCCGAAGCGCACTACGGAGTTCTACGTTCCGGCGCGCGGTACCTGGTCTTCGACCGGCGACCTCATCGATGCGCGCTCGGCCCACTCGGCGACATTGCTGCCCGATATGACCATACTCATCGCCGGAGGTTTCGGCGTCGAACCACCCGCGCTGTTCCCTGCCACCATCGATCACGCCGCGCTCGCGAGCGCGGAGCTCGGGGCCCGTCAGCGGTAGTGATCTGGGCGACTGGGAACGGCTTTTACGGGCGACTTCCAAGCACGATTAAAAGCGACCCCAGGCTTTCGCTTCGGCTCTTCGATCGGAGCTGTGGCCACTATGATATTGACGCTGGCTGCCAGGTCTCGTCAACCGCGGTGTCGTAAAAGTGATGTGGATCGGGGTCGCCTTGAGGGCGAACAAGCAGTTCCGCGCCTGGTTGAGAGTCGCTAAACTAACGAGGCAAGCCTCAGACCGGTGGGGGGCGACCGGTGGTGGAGCGAGACTCTGTCGAGCTGGGATGGCGGACGGCTGCACCAAAGACTGTCTTGCCCCGGCTAGCACTTTTCGCTCGTCAAAAGGGCGCCTGGTTGGAACGATCGAGGGCATGAAAACGACCCAACTCATTCTGTTTGCCACCTTGCTTCTTGCTTCCGGCGCCTTTGCCGTCGATCCGCCGCCAGATAGAGGCTATCCCAAACAAAATACCGCTAAGGGCGAGGACGCGCTGCTTAGTCTCACGACCGGTGGTGCCAATACGGCGATGGGCTTTGATGCGCTCGACAGCAACACAACAGGCTCTGACAACGCCCCGGCTACCCTGACCCTGATCTGGAAAATCGCAGGTAGCCTCAACACCGCACGCTTTGGTCACACGGCGACGTTGCTACAAAACGGCATGGTCCTTGTTGCAGGGGGAGACGACAGCAATTTCCTTCCTTCCGGGAGCGCGGAACTCTTCGACCCGGCCACCCGTACCTGGACTGCCACAAACAGCCTCAACTCCGCACGGTTTGCTCACACCGCGACGTTACTACAAGACGGCATGGTCCTTGTTGCAGGGGGAGACGATAGCAACGGCCTTTCCGCGAGCGCCGAGTTGTACGACCCGGCGAGCGGGCTCTGGATGACCACGGGCAGCCTCAACACCGCACGCCATAATCACACGGCGACGTTGCTACAAAACGGCGTGGTCCTTGTTGCAGGGGGACTGGATAGACGTTTGAAGGCTTCCGCCAGCGCCGAACTCTACGACCCGACGAGCCGGACTTGGACTGTCACGGGCAGTCTCAACACCGCACGTCTTTTTCACACGGCGACGTTGCTAGAAAACGGCATGGCTCTTATTGCAGGAGGACAGGATAGACGTTTCAACGCCTCCGCGAGCGCGGAACTGTACGACCCGGCGAGCGGGACCTGGACTGCCACAGGCAGTCTCAACAACCCCCGCGTTTATCACACCGCGACGTTGCTAGGAAGCGGCAAGGTTCTTGTGGCCGGAGGATCTGCCAACAACAGTATTTCC
>JACCZO010000432.1 GCA_013695925.1 Chthoniobacterales bacterium | reverse complement strand
GGCGTGAGGATGGAATGGACGGCGCGCGCGATTCCTCGTATCAAAAGCGGAGCTGCATGGTTATCGCACCGTCATCGGACAAAGATATTTTTACGCTCAGCGCGCCTGATCCCGCGCTCTGGAAGCTCTACATCATCCGCGCCCTTTGCACCGGGCCGGGGGTGATTTTCGTCCTGCCCTATCTCTATTTTCGCTACCACACTTTGCGCTACACCTTCGACGAGGAAGGGGTGCACATGCGGGTCGGCATTCTCTTTCGCCGCGAGGTCAACCTGACCTATGCGCGCATCCAGGATATTCATCTCAGCACCGGCCTGCTCCAGCGCTGGCTCGGCCTGGCCGATATTCAAATCCAGACCGCCTCCGGCTCCTCCGATGCCGAGCTGGTCATCGAAGGCTTCAAGGCCTACGAGGCGATCCGCGATTTTCTTTACACCCGGATGCGCGGCTATCACGCGGCCGGGAAATCCTTGCCTAACGAACGCAGCGAAACGCCGGCCGCGCGCACGGATCCGACTGCGGAAATGATCGCGCTCCTGCACACGATTCGCGACGAGCTGCGCCAGACGCGGGAAGCGCTCGGCAAACGAACGCCGGCCGAGTGAGTTGGTTCCTTTAGTGAAGGGGCAGAAGGGGTCGATGCTTGAATTCGAATCGGAGAATCGGGGCCGGTCTGTGCATGTTGACATTCTCTGCTGAGTGGTCTGGCGGCGATGACACGCAAGATGCCGGTGGGAGCGCGATCCGAATGAATGAAGATGGCAAGGTGCAGAGACCGGCCCTACTTCCGCACTCCGGCCAAAAAACAAAACCGGCGCGCCCCCCACGGGACGCGCCGGTCATATGGCTAGTGTTAACTCCCTGGAAAATCGCGCAGTCCTAGCCGCGGATGATGGCCGAGAGCGTCGGGCTGGGATGGCCAATCTCGAGATCGCGCTTTACCGCGCGCGCCTGGAATTGCCATTCCTCCGGCTGGCCATCGGCCAGCGGCACCGCCGCGTTCGCCGGGTGGCATTGAAGCGGCCGAGATTCACCCAGGCGCTCTGGCCCGATTTGCGGCCGTAGAGATTCACCCCATCCACCCGGCCGTAGCTCTTGCCAAACTTAAAGCGCAACTGCTTCGCGGCCGGGCTGGAGAGACCGTCCAGCTTTGCCATGTAGGTGCTCGGGTTAAACGGCGTCGCCGTCGCTTCCAGGCGCAGGGTGGTGCCCATTGTGCCCGCGTTAAAGGCGGGATTACTCTTCACGCTCTGCACCCACATCTCGCGGCGGGCTTCGATACCGGCATCTACCGCCGTCGCCGGTGCCGCCGGCCAGGTGGGCATGGCGGGCGCGGCGGGTGCGGGCGTGCCATTGCCGCCATCAGTGATGGCATCGGCATAGCCGATGACTCGCGTGGTCGCTTCCTCATAAGCGACACGCAAGGTGCGATAGAGATACACGCCCCAGGCCGCGTCGGCCATGATGGAAGTGATTTGCGCCGCGGGGAGGGCAAGCGCGGTAAAGATCGGGCTGCCCTGGTCTATGACATTCTGCCACCAGTCAGCGCGGTCGTCGTTTTGATCGGGATAATAGGTTTTAGGCATAAGTTTTAATCCTTCTGGGTGGCTGAATGAACCGGTCTCATGCCAGCCGCGCGATTTCCTCTGGTCGAGCGGCATTCCCGACCGGCAGAGAGTGCTCCTCTACCGGTCGAGAACCGTTGCCGACCGGTAGAGGAAGCATCTCTACCGGTCGGAAGCCGCTTCCTCTTGGTCGGCAAGCCTCCGCTACCAGTCGGGAAACGGTCTCCATCGGTAGAAAGCGCTTCCCGACCAAGCGGGCGAGGCGCACTACCAGCGGAGGAGCGTCTGCGACCGCTTCGGAGGCACGGTCTGCGAGCTATACTGACGGCGCAGCCAGCAGACTCATTCCAATCGTATGAACGCCCTCTTTTCCGGCGGGGAAGAAAATGAACGATCCTCGAAAATAGTTCTTGCCAGGGTTTTCTAATTTTGATTAAACGCGAGATTAATCATGAAAACTGTTCCCTTCGGAATGACCGTGGTCGCCGTGGCGACCGGTCTGTTTGGTTTTTCTACGACGGTGCGCGCACAGCAGGACGAACCGCAGCCGATCGTCTCGCGGGCCGTTTCCGCGACGGTAGATTACGGTAACGACGCCGTCTTTCAGCCGGGTAAACATGGCACTGATTTCGATCGGCTCGGTGTGCGTACGCAGCAGATCTTGACCATCACGGTCCAGTTCCCACCAGAACTGGCAGGGCAGACCATTTTGGTCGACCCGCTCGATGGCGGAGCGGTCACGGTGCCCGAAGAGGGACTGTTGGTCGGCAGCGATGGCAACGTGACTTTTCAGTTTCAAACCAGCGAAGGGTTCGGGGCCGCGCGTATCGCAGTGCATCAGCCGGATGACAACAATTTCGTCCAATTCTGGGTCGTCGATCCTGAACACCCGGAGAACACGCCGCCCGATTTGCTGGGTGTCTTCTAAAGGAAAGGAACTGCCACCGTGAACCCATCATTTTCCTTGCTTCGCTTCTTCACGACTCTCCTCCTCCTGACGCTTGCTGCACAGGGCGTTCGTGGTCAGGGATCCGACAACCCTACCGGGGTGGCGGGCGTTTTTAATGGCAACAGCACAACCGGTTGTTCTTATGACCCCTATACGGCTAACGCTCAACGCATCATCCCGGATTTGACGGTCGCGGGCGCCGTCGGCGGTTACCCGCTGCAATGGGCTCGAATCATGAACAGCCGCCTGGCCGGCGGCGGCATTTTCGGGCAGGGCGGCGGCTGGCGCCACTCCTACCAGTGGAGTTGCACGGCGACCCCAAGCACCGTAGGCCCGGCCCCCACCTCATACACGGTCTCGTATCCAGACGGACGCAAGGTCACTTTCGCGGCCAGTATCGGCACGCCTTACCTTGCTCCGGTTGGCGTGACCGACCGATTTGGTGGCAACCAGGGAAACACCTATGTCTATCTCAATTTGACCGATGGAGGCAAGGTCCGTTTCTATCAAACCTATACCTCGGATTGGGACCCCGAAACCGGAGAAACTGAATACACCTTTACAATCGGCGCGCCGGATCAAATTATTGACCCGCACGGGAATATCACCACTCTTACCTATACTGCTGGCAAGCTTACCAAGGTCACCGAACCGGCGGGGCGCTACCTGATCATCTCCTACGGTGCGAATGGTTATGTTTCCGACGTTGACAGCTACACCGCAACCGATCACTGGACGCAATGGGTGACATACAGTTACGGCCCCGCTTGGACGGGCTCCAGCTACACCGTCCTTACCCGGGCAGACTATATCGGCACCCCTGCTCCCTTCGCCACCTATACTTACCAAACTTCGAATACCTCCACCACCGGCAACCCGCTGATCTCGACCTGCCGCGACGTGCGTTTCCCGGGGCCGATGAAAAATATCAAGTATGCCTTTGTCAGAACGAGCCCTTTGTCTTATGGGCAGCTCTATCAGGAGCAGAATGTCAACGGCACGACGATGGTGGCGGAGTTGACCGTAAGTGGGCTAACGCGGACCGAGAAACGGGGCGACGGGAGCAATGCAGTGCGGGGCTCGGGAAATCCCACGCGTACTTTTACCTACGGCGGCAGCGCTGGTGGTGTGACGAAGAATTACCTGCTCAAGAACGTCACAGACTTCAAGGGGCAACTCACGACCCTCGCCTACAACGGCGATGGCTACATGAGTTCGCGAACGGTCAACGGTCACACCACCAGCTTCACCTATCTGAACCAGGGGTACCGGACCGGCGTCATCACCAAAATCACCCATCCGGCCACTGCCACTGAAAATCCAGCCAAATTCATTGAGTACTTCTATACCGATGCCACCGGCGCCTACCTCGACCACACGATCGATGAGCGAGGCAAGCAAACGACCTATAAACGGAACGCCGGCACCATGACCACCTACGAAATCGATTACCCGGATGGCGGGATCGAAATGTATACCTATAATTCTTTTGGCCAGGTGCTTACCCATACCATGCCCAGCAATACCAGCGCGAACGGAAGCGGTGGCGCGGAAACATACGCTTACAATGATCCCGATCATCCGGGGCAGCTGACCAGTTATACGCCACCTGCCACCTCCAGCGATGGCAACCCGGGCGCGCACCCCACAAAATATGCCTACGATGTCAACGACCAACTCTTCACAGTGACCGATCCAAAAAACAATGTCACGACCTATTTCCACAACGAAATTGGTCAAGTCACCATTGTTCAGCGACCTGGCGGGCAGAGCACCGATGGCTACGTTTACAACACCGACGGCACGCTCCAGTACAAAAGCATCCAATTAAACACGATCCCGCAATACGCTTACACCTATTACGAATACGACGAGTATAAACGCCTGACGAAGGTGACCGACCCTGATTATAGGGAGACGGATTTTTACTATGACGCCGCGGGCGGAACCTCAGCCGCACTGGCACACACCGGCGCCAATGTTACGCGGGCGGTCCAGGTCGCCCCCTCCCCTTCGCCGAACAAGGTCACGCAAACCCTTTACGATGAGAATCTGCGCAAGCGCCAGGTCACGGCGGCACCGGGAACGAGCGATGAAGCGACCACTACCTGGACATACGATGCCGCTGGGAATATCAAAACCATGCGTGACGGAAATTCGAACAACGTGAGCAGCCCTTCGTTCGGTGCGACCTGGACGTATAATTACGATGAGAGGGATCGGCTCATCGATGTCACAGATCCGATCGGAACCAATCGCAACAGCAACGGCCACACCGTTGACTACACTTACGATCCCGCAGGCAACAAGCTCTCCGAGCTACCGGCCAATAATCAGACGATCACCTACAACAGCTACGACGAGAGGAACCGTCTCTTGCAGAAGACCGTGGGCCAGTCGCCGACGGCCACGGCCGTCACCTCCTACACCTGGACGAAGGCGGGTAAGCTGGCGACAATGACCGACCCTGGTAACGCCTCCAATCTAAATGGCAATCTCTACAGCTACGAGTACGACAAGTTGAATCGCCCGACCAAAGCCACCTATCCATCGGGAGGCGGAACCGAGACCTGGCTTTACGATTGGAATGGCAACCTTTACCAATACCAGAATCGTGCCGGCCAGACACAAACCTTTGGCTACGATGTGCGCAATCGTGAGACGAGCTATTCCTGGTCGAACGGCAGCCCGCAGCCGCGCACCCTGACCTACGATTCCGCCTCGCGCGTTCTTACCTGCAACACAACCAACAGCTTTATTAATTACACTTATTTTGACGATGGATCGCTGAAGACGGAAAAGACCTGGGGCACC
>JACCZO010000422.1 GCA_013695925.1 Chthoniobacterales bacterium | reverse complement strand
CAAGGCGTCGTCGCCATGCCGGGCGTGCCGAATGCCTCGATGGCGCGACAGGTGGAGCGCGCCGGTTTCGACGCGGTTTACATCAGCGGCGCCGGCCTCGCGAATTGCACCGCTGGTTTGCCGGATGTCGGTCTGCTCACGCTGAACGAGGTCGCGACCCTGGCCGGCTTCATCGCCCAGGCCGTAAGAATCCCGGCGATCGTGGATGCCGACACCGGGTTTGGGGGCGCGGAGAATGTCGGGCGCACGATCTACGAACTGGAACGGGCCGGACTGGCGGGCTGCCATCTCGAAGACCAGGAATTTCCAAAACGCTGCGGCCATCTGGCCGGCAAGCGTTTGGTGGGGACCGACGAAATGACAGCCAAGTTGCGCGCCGCCGTCGCGGCGAAACGCGATCGCGATTTTCTCGTGATCGCGCGGACCGATTCGCGCGCCATGGAAAATTTCGACGGGGCCGTGCAACGCGCAAACGCCTATGTCGCCGCGGGTGCGGACGCGATTTTTCCGGAGGCGTTGCAGACGAAGGAAGAGTTCCGCGATTTCGCAAAGGAAGTGCAAGCGCCGCTGCTCGCAAACATGACGGAGTTTGGCAAAAGCCCGTCGCTCAGCGTGCAGGAGCTCGGTGAGCTCGGTTATCGAATAGTGATTTTTCCGCAGAGCGCTTTTCGGGTTTCGATGAAAACAACCGACGAGTTTTTCCGAGCGTTGAAGGACGCGGGCACGCCTGACGGTTGGCTCGACCGAATGCAGACGCGGAAGGAACTTTACGAAACGCTGGAATACGACCCGGGCGCCGAAAGCTGGCCGGGGTATGACGCGCAAGGGTAGCGTAAGCTTCCAGCTTGCGCAGGGTTTTTTCGAACGGCAAGTTGGAAGCTTGCGCTACCTTGTGCGGAGCATCCTTTTTGCTCGCAGGTAAGAAATGGGAAACCAACTATGACTACAGAACCCAAACCAGCCTACAGCCCCGGACTCGCGGGCGTCATTGCCGGCGAAACAGAAATCTGCTGGGTCGATCCCGACGCCGGCCTGATGTATCGCGGCTACGACATTCACGAGATGGCGGAGAAGGCGAACTTCGAGGAAGTCGCTTATCTCCTTCTCAACGGCGAACTGCCGACCGTGGCCGAGCGCGAAGAATTTTCCCGCGCCCTCGCCCAGGAGCGCCCGCTGCCCAAGGAAGTGCTTGAGATGATGCGGCTCCTGCCGAAGAACACGCATCCGATGGACATGCTTCGCACCGGCGTCTCGATGCTGGCGCCGTTCGATCCCGAGCTGAACGATAACTCGCACGAGGCTAACATCCGCAAGGCCATCCGGCTGATCGCGAAAGTTTCGACCCTCATCGCCGACGGCTATCGCATTCAGCAGGGCGAGAATCCGCTCCCGGAACGGCCCGATCTCACCCTCGCGGGAAATATTTTCTACAAACTCACCGGCGAGGTCCCGCAGGATTACAAGATCCGGATGATGGACACGATTTTCATCCTTTACGCCGATCACGAGTTCAACGCTTCGACCTTTGCGGCGCGCGTTACCGCGGCCACCCTGGCCGACATGTACGCGGCGGTCACGAGTGCCTGCGGGACGTTGAAAGGTCCGCTCCACGGCGGCGCAAATGAGGAGTCGATGAAGATGCTCGACGAGATCAAAACTGCCGACCGCGCGGAGAAATGGATGATGAATGCTCTGGCGCGCAAGGCCAAGATCATGGGCTTCGGGCATCGCGTCTATAAAAGCGGCGACTCGCGGGTGCCGATCATGCGCGAGATCGGACGCGATCTCGGCAAACGGGTCGGCAAAGATCAATGGATCCCGATTTGCGAAAAACTCGAGCTGACGATGGAGCGCGAAAAACACCTCTGCGCCAATGTCGATCTCTACGCCGCGCCGGTTTTCACGATGCTCGAGTTTCCGAGCGAATTGAACACCCCGATTTTTGCCGCCTCGCGCGTCGCGGGCTGGTGCGCGCATGTCGTCGAGCAGCATGATCACAACCGGCTGATTCGTCCGCGCTCGCTTTACACCGGACCCGCGGCCCGGCCCTACAAAGCACCGGCCTCGAACGGTTCGGGAGCCTAACGTTCAATGGCGCGTCTTCTCCTTTCGGTG
>JACCZO010000069.1 GCA_013695925.1 Chthoniobacterales bacterium | reverse complement strand
GCAAAGGGATATTCGGCCGTGCTCACGACGCGCAGATCGGCCTGGATGCCGGAGTGCAACCGCACGCTTGTCTTGGTCGCTCCGCGCGCGCTGACGCTTTCGACGAGCGCATGCCCGACGAAAAATTCCGTGATCGCTTCCGGGGCCTGGGTCGCGACGATGAAATCGAGATCGCGCACAATTTCCTTCCGGCGCCGATAACTTCCCGCGCTGCTCACCTGCGTCGCGCCGGGATGTTGGCGCAGGTCGTCGAGCAGCTCCTCCGCTTCAGCCGCGACCGCCCCGAGCTGGAAACTTCCGACATGTTTGGCTCGGTTCGAGATCGTGGCGATCAGTTTGTCCTGCGTCGTTTTGCCGAAGCCCGGTAATTCCGCGACCCGGCCCATCTCGCAGGCCTTTTTTAGATCCGCGATCGAACCGACCTGCAATTTCTCGTAAAGCGCCTTAATTTTCTTCGCCCCGAGCCCGGGCAACCCGAAAAGCTCGAGTATACCCGGGGGAAACTTCGACCGCAGCTCGGCGAAAAATGTCGATTCGCCGGTGAGGACGAGCTCCGAGATTTTTCCGGCGATCGCTTTCCCGACCCCGGGAATTTCCTGGAGCCGATTTTCCTCGGCCAGTTCACGCAGGTTGCCGCCCCAGGCCTCGATCGAACGGGCGGCGTTGGTGTAAGCGCGGATCTTGAACGGGTTCTCTTCCTGCAATTCGAGCAGGGTCGCAATCGTCTCCAGGACATCCACGATCTGTTCTTTTTTCATTTCCGGCACAGGAAATTGTTGCGCGGAAATTTGGGTGCGTCGATAGCGAGACTGCGAAACGCGTTGCGCCGGGCGCTTTGGCACGCCCACCGCTCTTCTGACGTTCTGATTTTTAGCTTTAGGCGCGACCGCCGCTCATTTCAGCCGCGCGATTCCGGCGGGACCAACAAAACGGCCGCTGGCGGAGTTACCGCAAGCGGCCGTCTCTGTGGGGGGGGAATTAACGATTCAGTTGCGGTTCTTGGTCCCGCGATTGAGGGCTGAGTTTCCTTTGGAGGTGGAGGAATGTTGGGACCGCCGTCCGGCGCCGCCTTTGGCGTCTTTCGCGGGTTTGAGATCCTTCAACGCCTTCTTACCGCTTCCTGCTTTGGTCGTTGTTTTGGTTGGCATATTATCGTCTTTACGAATCTAGGTTTCTTGGCGGCCGCCTGGCGGGGTGGGACCGGAAGGCGGCTTGTATCGGATTCGAGCCGGTTAGTTCAGGTACTTGGTGCGGCCTTGCAGCCCTCCTCTGGCGCCGTCCGTGTTCCGGCTGCCCCCTTGGTTCCCGCGGGTGGCGCCTTGCTGGCGCGCCGCGCCGCCCTTGGCGTCCTTGTTCGGCTTGAGGTCCTTGACTTTGATGTCTTTTTTCTTGGTAGCCATACTATTTCTGTCTCCTTGTTTTATTGGTTGTTTGGTTGATGTCAGTCGCACCGAAGAGCAATTGACGGCCGCCCGAGACGTTTCCTTTTGGGATGAGGTCATCGAGCTTGATCAACTTTTCTTTGTTACGTGACCGCTTTTGAATTTTTGATTCGCCAGCGGGCGCATTTTTTTTCGGCGTACTCACGTTTGCATCCTATTAACATCATTCATGCCATGCTCCGTTTGTCGTCAATTGTTGGCCGCTGCGGAGCGGCGAAATCGCGCCCGGATTTCCCTCGTAAAAGCGGTTTTTCAAGCGCCCGAAAAATTTCTCTAACCGACAAGATTGCGGCTGCTTTTGTCGGCCCCGGGGCGGCCTTAAATCGAGGCTGACTTGGACGGCTGTACCCCACCAACGTGTCATTTTTGGGCCACGTTCTTGAGATGGCGCGCCAGGGTAGCTCTCGAGATGCCGAGCATCCGCGCGGTGCGGCGCTGGTTTCGGCCGGCCTGGTCGTAAACGAACTGCACGTGGCGAGAAACGGCGCCGGCCATGGAAAGATCGCGCACTCCGTCCAACTTTCCGCTCGGCAAGGGCGCCGAGAGCGGTTCCTCTGGCGGCGCACTGGTGGTCGATTTCAAGTCCGGCGGAAAAACCACGTGCTCCGGCAGGACGACCCGGCCCTCGCAGAAGAGAGTCATGGTGCGAACGGTATGGTTGAGCTCACGGAGATTTCCCGGCCAGGGATAGGAGAGCAACTTGTCCATCGCCTCGGGATGAATCGCGTTAATCGATTTGCCCTCGCTTGCGGCGGAGGCCTTGAGTTCGGCCGCGATCAAGGCCGGGAGTTCCTCCATTCGCTCGCGCAAAGGCGGAATGAGAAGCGTCAGGCCATTGAGCCGATGGTAAAGATCCGCGCGAAACTTTCCCTGCCGCACGCGCTCCAGAAGGGAACAATTCGTGGCGCAGATGATCCGCGCGTCGGCGTGGAGCATTTGCTCGGAGCCGAGCCGCTCGAATTCGCCGTACTCAAGCACGCGCAGGATTTTCACCTGGGCCAGCGGGCTCATGTCGGCGATTTCGTCGAGGAAAAGCGTGCCTTGATTGGCCAGCTCGAATTTTCCTTTGACCGTTTGCTGCGCACCGGTAAACGCCCCGCGCTCGTGTCCGAAAAGCTGACTCTCGATCAGGGTATCGCTCATCGCGGAGGCGTTGAAAGCGACGAAGGCGCGATCGGCGCGTTCCGAAGAGTTGTGAATCGCGTGGGCGAGAAGGGTTTTTCCGGTGCCGGTTTCGCCCAGCAAAACGACCGGCACATCGGTGGTGGCGGCGAGCGCGGCGAGACGCAGGCAACGCTTCATCGCGTCGTTCGCAGTCGTCAGGTCTTCAACTTTGAGGCGGGAAAGGGCGCGGTGCATAACGAACTATTCGCGCATGTTTTCGCGCAGTTGCCGGATCGGTTCGAAGGCGTATTCGACTATCGTCCGCCGTCCGACCACGATCCGCGCCTCGCCCCCCATCCCGACGCGCAGCGCGAGATGATTTTTTCTGGTCAGCTCTGTTTCGTCGATCGTCGCCAGCCCGGCGAAATGCTGACCCTGCGTGGTCGAGACCGCAGAAGGGCTCACCCAATCGAGCTTTGCATTCACCGTGCCGTAGCGCTGATAAGGAAAGGCCTCGAAGAACAGCCGGACGCGCTGTCCGTTGGCGAGTTTCGGGACGCTGGCCTCGCCGAAAGTGAGGCGCGCGCGCGGTTTCGCATCGGTCCGCGCGAGCTGGCAGAGTTCCTGGCCGTTCTGCACCACGCCGCCGGCGTTTTGTTGCGCCTGGGAGATGACGACGCCGGCGTAGGGGGCGCGGATGACGAGAAGATTTTGTTTTGAACCCTCGAGATCGCCCTCGAGCGCGGCCAAACGTACCTTGAGTTTCTCGATTTCGGCGACGTTTTCCGCCCGGGTGCGAGCGTATTCCGCCTCCATCTGCTGTCGCTCGAGTTTCACCTGCTCGAGGGTGCGCTGGGCCACGCTCAGGTCTTTTTCCGATTCTGCCGCGTCGAGCCGATGCTGCAGGACTTCGACGGTCGAAATGCCGCCGCTCTTGGTCAATTTTTCGAGGCGAGTCAGCAGCTCGCGACTGCTGGCGGCGTGCTTTTCGCGAAAGACCACTTCACTTTCCGCCTGCGCGATCTCCGCGGTCTTGATTTCGAGCGCCGATTTGTAGGAAGCATCCGCTTTCAGCAAGCCTTGCTGATGCGTCTGCAGATCCTGGCCTAACGTTTGTTGCTCGGTGCCCCAGCCGCGGATTTCGTCGGAGCGCAAAACATAAAGCGGATCGCCCGCCCGGACGCTTTGCCCCACGCTGACGCTGACCTGACTCAAAACCGCGAGGCGCGGCGATTGGATTGGGTCGGCGCCGCCTGCCGGCACGAGGATGAAAGGACAAGTCACCGTCTCCGGCAGTTTGATCAGGACGGCGGCGAGCAGGGCGACGCCGAACATCGCAATCAGCAACCAGGCCGTCGAGCGGATGAACCAGGGCGGGGGGTCCTGCGGCAACATCTCCGATTCGCTGTCGGCCGCGCCACGTTGCATGAGTTCGGTAGGCATCGTTAGGGCAAATCAGATTCCGAGCTGCTGGCTGGAGAGGTAGAAATAGAGACCGCGCTGCGCCATCAGTTGATCGTGGTTGCCGACCTCGGCGACCATGCCTCTTTCGAGGACGACGATCGAGTCGGCTTCGCGGATCGTGCTCAGGCGATGCGCGATCACGATCGTGGTCCGGCCCGCGGTCAGGCGGCCGAGATTATCCTGGATGGCGCGTTCTGATTCCGTGTCGAGCGCGCTGGTGGCCTCGTCGAAAATGAGGACGGGTGGATTGTTGTAAATGGCGCGTGCGATCGCGATCCGTTGCTTTTGCCCGCCGGAAAGCGAGAGCCCGGATTCACCGATCTTGGTTTCGTAGCCCATTGGGAGGCGCATGATGAAGTCGTGCGCGGCCGCGGTTTGGGCGGCCGCCAAAACGCGATCGAGATCGGGCTCGGCGTCGCCGAAAGCGACGTTGCGCGCGATCGATTCGTTAAAGATGTGGTTTTCCTGCAGGACCATCCCGATGTGCCGCCTAACGTCTCGATAGTTGAGAGTTTTCAGGTCGGTGTGGTCAAAGAGGATCGTGCCTTCGGTCGGCTCGAGCAGTCCGGCGATCAGCTTGATCAAGGTCGTTTTCCCGCAACCGCTCCGCCCGACGAATGCGACCATTCGGCCGGGCGCGATGTCGAGTTTGATGTCCTGCAAAATGTTAGGCGCTTCCGGTCCGCCGTATTTGAAGCTGACGCCGCGCAACTCGATCCGGCCTTCCAGGCTGTGCACCGGCGCGAGACGGCTCCGGTCGCGGCCCTGTTCCGGTTCCTGTTCGAAAATGTCGTTCAAGCGATTGAGCAGGACGGTCGCGAACTGCATGTTGTCCCACACCCCTAACGTTCGCAGGATTCCGCCGTAGGCCATCGCCGTGAGAGAGCTGAAGGCGACAAAACCGCCGATGCTCAGGTTGCCCGCCATGACCTGGTTGGCGCCGACCCAGAGGAAGATCGCGGTCGAGAGCATGCCGATGGTCTGGAGCACGCTGTCGTAGGTCATGACAATAAAACTGCTCCGGAAAATCTTGCGCGAGACAGAGAGGAATTCGTTCAGCATCATGTCGCGAAAAACGTTTTCCGCGGAGGCGGCCTTGACCGCCTCGATGCCTTTGATCGCATCGATCTGGTGCGAGCTGTATTTCCCCTGGCTCTCCTCGACGTCGGCGAAAAGCGGGCGCAGCACTTTCTGGGAGAAATACATCAGCCCGCCGTAGAGCGGCGTGGTCGCGAGAAAGGCGAACATGAGCGTCGGGCTGTAGAGCGCCATCAGGGAAAGCGCGCCGATCAACTGCACGAGCGCGAGCAGCGCGCCGATGCCATGATGGACGGCAAATTCCCGCACCTGCCGCGCGCCATCGAGCCGGCGCTGGATGTCGCCCGTCCTCCGGCTGGTGAAATAACTCATCGGCAGGGACAACATCTGCCGGCTCAGAAAATCGAGAATCGCCGTGTCCAGCCTAACGGCGGCAAAAGAAAGCAGATATTCCTGCGCGAGCGACGATGCCTGGACGAAAAAAAGCACCGCGCCCATCCCGAGCAGGATGGTTTTCAGCAGGCTGACGTCTTTCTCAACGATCACCTTGTCGACCACCATCTCGGTGAAAATCGGGAAGAGCAGCTCCAGAAATGTGATCGCGACCGCGAGCAGCATGACCTGGAGAAAAATGGTCCGGAACTTGAGCATGAACGGGATGATCCAGGCGAGTCCCGGCTTGCTTTCCGGCGCATTCTCGAAGGCGGTCGTGTAATCGAAGAGCGCGGCGTAACCAGACCAGCTCTGCTCGAATTCCTTGCGCGGAATTTTGCGCAAACCGCGCGCCGGATCGGCCACCTTTACGTAGGTTTCGGCGACGTCGTAGAGCACCATCCAGTGGTTGCCTTCCCAATGCACGATCGCGGGCAGCGGCAACAAGGGCAGGTTGCGCAGCGACACCTTGAGCGCGCGCGCGGCGAGCCCCAGCTCGGTCGCCGCCCGGCAGATGGCTTTCAAGCTCGTCCCGTCGGTCGAGGTATGGCAGAGCTGGCGAATCCTGGCCAGGCTCACCTTGCGACCGAAGTGCCGGCAGATCATGCCGAGACTCGCGGCGCCGCAATCCATCTCGTCGATCTGCTCGATGTGTTCGATCTTGCGAATCCGCTTTTTGCCTTTGCGGAAAAGCCCGCTCTCATCCGCAAACGGATCTTCCGTGCCCTCTTTTGCGGGTGCGGCTTTCTTGTCGATGCCCAGCTTGTCGTGCGCGGCCACTTCCGCCGGCAGCATTTCGGTGGTGAAATCAAGCGGGACACGCGCTTCCGTTTTCGCCTGGTATTGCGCGAGCCGTTCTTCCAGCAGGTTCTCGAATTCCGGATAACGGCGTTTCAGGTCGCGCACCGTATCGGGCTCGAGGGCGAGCAGGCGGCAATCGCTGAAAGCCTCGACCGAGGCGGCGCGCGGCGAGCCGTTCAGGATCGAGAGTTCGCCGAAGAAATCGCCATCGCGATAAAAAGCGAGATTCTGTTGCGTGCCGTTGTCCGAATGGAAGGCGCGGGCGCGACCTTTCTCGAGGATGAACATGGCGCCTGGCGGATCGCCCTGCCGAATAATCGACTCGCCCTTTGCCACCTCCAGCGGCCTTAATTTCTCGACCAGGCTGCGCAACGCCGGCACCGGCAGCCGCCCGAAATTACTGAACTCGTAAAGGAACCCATGCAGGGCGCGATGCCGCGCCGTCATCTCGATGTGATGTTTCAGCTCGGGCGTTTCCTCGGCCAGTTGCAGGAAGTCCGCCCGATCCAGGCGCAAGGCCTCGACCGCCGTACTGCAGCGCACGGTCGCGGTGCGGAGGTCGCCTTCGGAGAGGGCGGCTTCGCCGAAACTGTCGCCCGGTTTCAGGGTGGCGAGCACGATTTCGTTTCCGTTTTGGTCCGCCTTCACGACCCGGGCGCGCCCCGAGAGAAGAATGTAGAAGGCATCCGCCGGTTCGCCTTGCCTAACGAGAAGATCGCCGAACTCGTAGCTCTCCTCCTGAAGGAGCGGGCGAAGCTGCTCGAAATGTTCGTCGGGCAGGAATTGAAAAAGCGACGAACGCCGCAAAAGATTTTCGTCGTTCGCTTTCATGTCGTTAGGCGAGAAGCAGGCGCCATTTGATGTAGCGGGTGGTGAGGTCGGAAAAATGGCGCTCGAGAATGCACTGGTCGGCCCGTTCTTTCACGACCGGGTCGTCCAGGTTTGGCTCTTCCTTGCCCACGATCCGGCAGAGATGGAAACCGTCGCCGCGCGCGATCGGGTCGAGGATTTCGCCCGGAAGCACGCTGAGAAACTTCTGCTGCAAATCCTCCGGCACCTCCTCCAGTAAGACCTCCGGACGGCGGTAGGGATAACGTCCTTCCGCCGCCACTTCTTCCATCGACATCCCGTCTTCGCGCGCACAGAGCAGCGCCTCGCGCGCGGCGTCGAGCGAATCGAGCTCGATCGTTTCCACTTCAAAACGAGTCAGCGGCAAACGGAGCGCGGCGATCTGGCGTTCGCGGGCCTGGCGGGAGAGGAGCGAGCCGAGGCTGCGCTGGTAAATTGCTTCCATCGCCAGCGCCTCGCGCAACCATTCCTCATCGCGCCCGAGGCGCCCCAGCCATCCGGGCACTTCCTCGGCGGTGAGCCTTTGCCGTTCCAGGAACCTGGCTTGTTCCTCCTCGATAGCCACCACTTCGGGGCTCGTCTTGCCCGCCGCGCAGCGCGAAGAGATCCGCCGGCTGAAGCGCTCCGCCATCCGGTCCAGCTCGCCGGAAAGAATCAGCTCGTCCAGGAGCAATTTGCGAGTTTCGTTAGGCGCGCTGAAGTAGTCGAGCTCGTCCGGGGCGACGTCGTCCCATTTGTCGCCCCAATAATGCCGCACAAAAAAGCCGCTGAAATCACCCAGGGAAAGACCGCGCCCGGCCAGCCACTGTTCCGTCTCCTCGGCCGTGATCAGGTCGTGCTGGTAACGAAATTGTTCGGCGGCGGCGTCGATCGCGTCGTCATCGAACTCGAGGTTCTGTTCGTCGGCCCGGCGCTCCGCGGCCAGGAGGCGGAGCAGGTTCTTCCATTCGGGCTCCAGCTCCCCGCGAAAATGCGCGGCATCGATCACGTCCTGCCCGGTAATGGAGTGATCTTCACAGACGAAAACGACCTTCCGGTCGATCAGGACAATCTCAGAATCGGTATCTGGCATCGGAACTTGTTCTGCCAATTACCTAGAAATCGCCGCCCGTGTCGAGATAATCCCTCGTGCGGATTGGGTGAGGCCCATGCCTGATGAAGCGAGAAACGCACCCGAAAGAGGCCAGAATGTATTCCGCCCGACGCCGGGGCGGCGCTTTCGCTCGTGCTGCGTCTGCGATGAGGCGATGGATGGCTAAACTCGATGCACGCCTCGGCGGTCACAGACCGCCGCGACAGAGCGTGCCACAACTTTGCCCTCGTCTCACCACTGGCGAAGCACTAGGCGCCCGCCCAGTCGAGCACGATCTTGCCCGAGTTGCCGGACTTCATTAGCTCGATCGCTTCCTTGAAATCGGTATAAGGGAAGCGGTGAGTGATGACTGGGGAAATATCGAGCCCGCTCTGAATCATGGCGGTCATCTTATACCAGGTCTCATACATCTCGCGGCCGTAGATTCCCTTGATCGTTAGGCCGTTGAAGACCACGACGTTCCAGTCGATCGCTGCTGAGTCGGGCATGATGCCTAACAAGGCGATCTTGCCCCCGTGAAACATCGCCGGGAGCAGGTCGGCCATCGCTTTGGGGCTGCCCGACATCTCGAGCGCAACGTCGAAACCCTCTTTCATCCCGAGCTCTTTCATCGCGTCGGCCAGAGTCGCGTCGCGCACATTGAGGGCATAAACATTCGGCGCCATTTTTTTCGCCAGCTCGAGCCGATACGGATTGATGTCGGTAATGACGACGTTGCGCGCGCCGGCATGCCGGGCAATCGCGACCGCCATGCAGCCGATCGGTCCCGCGCCGGTGATGAGGACATCTTCCCCGATCAAATCGAAGGAGAGCGCGGTGTGGGTGGCGTTGCCTAACGGATCGAAACAGGAAAGGACATCGAGCGGGATATTGGGATCGGCGTGCCAGACATTGGACGTGGGGATGGAGAGAAACTCCGCAAACGCCCCCTGGCGATTCACTCCGACGCCTTCGGTATTGGGACAAAGGTGGCGTCGCCCGGCGAGGCAATTGCGGCAGTGCCCGCAGACGATGTGGCCTTCCCCGGTGACGAGGTCGCCCGGGGCGAAACCCATGACCCGTTTGCCGACCCACTCCACCGCGCCAACGAATTCATGGCCGACCACCATTGGAACCGGGATGGTTTTTTGCGACCACGCGTCCCAGTTATAGATATGCACATCGGTCCCGCAGATGGAGGTCTTGCGGATCTTGATCAGGACGTCGTCGCCGCCCACTTCTGGCACCGGCACTTCTTCCAGCCAAAGGCCGGGCTCGGCATTGCGTTTGACCAATGCTTTCATCGTCTTTTGCACGCCGGAAACTAAGCGAATCGCGGCGCAGCGAAACGAGAAATTACGTCCTTCTGATGCAACCGCTCGTCCGTTCGCTTGCGCTCTAAGTGCAGTGAGTTTCCAAGTTCTGAGCAGAGAACGCGCTGCCGGCCACGGAGACCGGGTTTACAACCCGGCTTGGACGGCTTGCAAAGCCGCCCTCCGACCCAGCGATGTGCGTTCACCTTGAAAAACTCACTGCATTAGTAGCCCGCGGCCATCCCGTCCTTGCGCGATTCGCTCGCGCCGACATAGACCCGCTGGCCGTCGTGCATCTCTACCTTGATCGCCTGATAGCCTCCGTAACCGCCGACATCGCCGCGCACGTCGTGACCCAGCTTCATCAGTTCGCGCGCTGTCTCGTAGGGAATTCCGCTCTCCAGGTTCACAAACCCGCCGTTTTCCATCTTCTCGCCCGTCGGCTCGTTGTCGCCGTCATGCTGCCAGCGCGAAGCGTCGCCCGCCTCCTGCACGTTGAGTCCGAAATCGATCTGGTTCGTCAGCACCTGCACGTGACCTTGCGGCTGCATCCCGCCACCCATAACGCCGAATGCTTCCCACGGCTTCCCGTCTTTCATCACAAACCCTGGGATGATGGTGTGAAACGGACGTTTCCCCGGCGCATAAACGTTGGCGTGGCCCGGCTCCATGGAAAAAAGCTCGCCCCGATCCTGAAAATTGAATCCCAGCTCCGGCACCACGATGCCGCTCCCCATTCCGCGATAGTTACTTTGAATGAGCGACACCATGTTCCCTTCGTCGTCCGCCGCGCATAGGTAGATGGTGTCGCCCTGTTCCAACGCGGGGTTACCCGGCGCGACGGTTTTCGCCGCGTGCTTCGGGTCGATCAACTTGCGCCGTTCCGCCGCGTAAGTTTTCGAGAGCAGACCCTTCAGCGGGATTCTGGCAAAGACCGGGTCGGCATAGAACTTCGCGCGATCGGCCCAGGCCAGTTTCTTTGCCTCGATCATGGCATGCAAAGTCTCGGACGAATTGCGGCCCATCGCCTTGAGATCGAATCCTTCCAGCACATTCAACATTTGCAGGGCCGCGATCCCTTGCCCGTTAGGCGGTAACTCAAAGACGTCATAACCGCGATAGTTAACCGAGACCGGCTCGACCCAAGTGCTGGTATGCTTCTCCAAATCGGCTTTGCGCAGGTAACCCCCATTTGCCTGCATGAAGGCATCGATTTTTTCCGCTACCTCGCCCCTGTAGAATCCGTCACGACCTTTCTCGCCGATCATCCGCAGCGTCTTCGCCAGCGCCGGGTTCTTGAAGATATCGCCCTTCGCCGGGGTGCGACCTTTTCCATCCAGCGTGTAAGTCTCGAGAAACGCCCCGGGCAATCCCTGGTAGAGACGCGGCCCCAACGACCAGGCAGAGGCGATCAACTCGCTCACCGGGAAACCTTCCTCGGCATAACGAATCGCCGGTGCGAGGTCGTCGCCTAACGAGAGCTTTCCGAATTTTCCGTGCAACTCGGCCCAGCCATCGACACAGCCCGGGACACTGATCGGCAGCATCCCGCGCGGCGGGATGGTGGGGCGGTTCAGCTTCGCCAGCTCCGCTTTCATCTGCTCATAACTCAAGCCAAGTGGCGAGCGGCCACTGGCGTTGAGTCCGTAAAGCTTGTTCTCTTTTGCGCTGTAAACGATCGCGAAGAGATCGCCCCCAATCCCGTTCGAGACCGGCTCCATCAGGCCGAGAGCGGCATTGGCCGCAATCGCGGCGTCGACCGCGCTCCCGCCCTGCTTCAGAATCTCGATCCCTACCTGCGTCGCCAGCGGCACACTCGTGCAAACCATTCCGTGCCGCGCCAGCACCTCCGATCGCGTGGCAAAGCCCTGCCCGGTGATGCGATCGATTTGCGCCTGCGCGAGATTGGCGGTGAGGAGGATCGACGTTGTGAGAAGAAAGCGGATATGCATACGCGAAGCTACGAATCCGAGGCAGCGCTGCAATGTCGGCGGTCGCCGAAAGGCGCCGCCGGGGCGCGACCGGCTCGCCAGAACCGTCTACTAATTTGCCGAAGCCGGCAGACTGAAATTGCGGTATTCTCCTTCCACCATGGCCGCCGCATCGCATGCCTGACAAACCAGAGCTCAAAGCGGAAATCGGCCACGTCCTCTTCATTGATATCGTGGGCTACTCGAAGCTCCTCATCAACGAACAGACCGAGCTGCTGGAACATTTGAAGGTC
>JACCZO010000060.1 GCA_013695925.1 Chthoniobacterales bacterium | reverse complement strand
CAGTTACATCAGGTCTGGAGTGCGATCGTAGCCGTCCATGATTGGCGTTTTCATAACTTGAGAGAAAACGAAACGGCAGAATTCCTGGTCTGTCGGGTCGCCAAACCTTGATCACCCGCAACCTTTCGTCCGCACTTAAGCGGTCAAAACGCTTTCCGAGCAGATATCTCGGTCTCCCCGGTAGCGCACGCGAGGCAAGTTCATAATTGAAGGCGACTCGTTGCAGTTCCGGCCAAATGTGTGTCAATAATGCGTCAGCAGGCGTGCCGGGGTAGGCACGCTGCAAGGCGCGGACAGGATCGGACCACCACCACCAGCCTTGCACTTCCCGTAGCGTTTTGGATCGCACTGTATTTCGGTTTGCCATGTTCTTGGGAAAATCAGGCAGCCTCCGATGTTCGCATCGTAACAACGTTTTCTGGCGCGCAATCGTTCATTAACTGCGCCATGCGTTGCGAGTGCGTCGGATTTACATGGCTGTATGTGTCGAGAATGAGTTTGCCGCCGTCGCGGTGTCCCTGCCACTGACTGACCACCTTTACGTCAACGCCGCGCTCTAGCGCCGTAGTGATAAACAGGCGGCGGAAGGAGCGGTGCGTGTAAGGGAGCAATCCTAAGCGCCGGCACGCTCCGGCAATTGCTTTCTTTGCGTCCTTGACGCGGAACAGCCGTTGGTCAGCTGGTGGCGGAACTTCGCCGCGCAGACGTTCCAGTAATGGGCGCACCTGCGGATAAATTGGAATGGTGAAACCTTGGCGTGTCTTGTGGCGAAAAGTGGTGATCGTGCCGCGCTCAAAATCCACGTCGGCCCACGTTAGAGACGACGCTTCGGCTTGCCCAAGCCCAGCCAGTCCGATGAATTCCACGAAGTCAGCGCTTGGTTCTGCGGTGTCGCTGAACCGCTGATTGCGAATGTGATCCACGATCGCGTTGAACTGCGCACCGCTTGGAGTATGCCGAATCGGAGTCTCGCGCTTCAGATACTTCAGATGTGCGGCGGGATTCTCCGCGAGAACGCGGTCGCGAACAGCGAACTCCATTATATCCTTAAGGAGCTGCACGTATGCGTTATAATGCGAACGCCCGACGCGCTTCGCCTGCCGCGCAAGCCAGGTATCACAGTCCGATGGCTTGATTGTGCCAACACTGTGTTCGTCTCCTTCGGGCCAATCGGATTTTAAGCGCGCAAGGATACCCTCTTTCGCCGTCACCGTGCTTTCAGCGAGATGGCCTAGTGTCGCACCGTAGCGATCCGCGAGTGCCGCCAGCGTGATTTTGCCGGCCCGTGGGTCAACCTTCGCCCGTTTGCGGCGGAAATCCCGCAGCTTTCGATCGGCGATCTTCCGGTCGGTTGTTTCCAGTGACTCGCGAAACAGCTTGCCGCCGATGC
The DNA here is from genome assembly GCA_013695925.1 of Chthoniobacterales bacterium. GTDB lineage: Bacteria > Verrucomicrobiota > Verrucomicrobiia > Chthoniobacterales > UBA10450 > Palsa-1392. The sequence continues at coordinate 4,360 of JACCZO010000060.1, read as the reverse complement.
GGACGTGGGCAAAATAGACGCCGGATGTTGAATATCTGCACAAACCGGCCGCGACGCGTTTTAGAGTCCCCCGTGTCGCCGTTGTATTCTGACGTGTTCCCATACACTCACAATATCAGTATCAGATTTCAGTATCAAATTCATTTTATCGGGACTTCTTCGTTCACCTTAAGTTTCCGGAATGAAGCGTTTTATCCAGCGTAGCTCAGTGGTAGAGCGGTCGGCTGTTAACCGATTGGTCGTATGTTCGAATCCTACCGCTGGAGCCTTCCCACGGGCAAAATCACCGTCGTTCGCCAATACCGAGACGAGATCAGCCCCAAGGGCTTTCAAAGCTCCGCCCCGCTTTATTTTCTCCTTTTCCCGGCCGCGCACCCGTTTTAGAACAACGGCCCATGCCGCGCTCCCGCTCTTCCTCGAAGAACAACTCCACCGCCAACCTCGGCTTCGAAGCCAGGCTCTGGCTCGCCGCCGACCAGCTTCGCAGCAACATGGACGTGGTCAGGTGATCGGCTTTAGCATTCTTGGCGTTAGCCGTTTCAAGAAAGACAAACCGCTGGAAGCTGAGCTCGCTCCTGCTTGATTTCCCATTCCTAGCCTCCCCGAAGGCGAAATCATCGACGTCTTCAGCGCCGCCGGCCTCAAGCAGCCGGATATCAGCACCAAATGAAAGGCTGAAGGATGAATGCGGAAGGATGAGGTTCCGGCGCTTCCTAATTCATCATTCTCCCTTCTGACTTCGCTTCGCCTCGTCCAGAGCCGCGAGTTTTCCGTCGCTCGCGCTCGATCAGCACGGCGCGGCAGCCGGCGCGGTCACTGGCAAGATTTGACGTCCCGGCTAAGCCCGGAATGGTGTTTTACCAGTGCTGAACGCCGTCGATTTCTTGCCGCATCGGCCCCCCAGTTTATAGTGACGCCACATGCCCGGCGACCAATTCGTTCACCTCCATCTCCACACCGAATATTCGCTCCTCGACGGCGCGGTGCGGATGAAGGCGCTGATGGAAAAGGCCGCCGAAATGAAGATGCCGGCGGTGGCCATTACCGACCATGGCAACCTCTATGGTGCGATCGAGTTTTATCAGGCTGCGACGAAGGCCGGCATCAAACCGATCATTGGAGTCGAGGCCTACATGGCGCCGGGTTCGATCGCGGATCGGCCCAACTCGCAACGCGATGCGGCGTATCATTTCACCCTGCTGGCCCGCGACGAGACAGGCTACAAGAATCTCGTCAGGCTGATGTCCACTGCGCATCTCGAAGGGATGCACTACAAGCCGCGGATCGACAAAGAACTGCTGGCGGCGCATTCCGAGGGACTGATCGGAATGAGCGGTTGCCTGAAAGGCGAAATTAACATGGCCCTCCAGGCTGATGATCTTGCCGGGGCGCGCGCAAGTGCGGCGACTTTTCGCGACATTCTCGGCACGGAGAATTTCTTCATCGAGCTGCACGATCACGGCATCGAGGCGCAGCGGAAATGCAACCGCGTGCTGCCTGATCTGGCGAAGGAATTCGGTCTGGGTCTGGTGGCGGCGAACGACGTGCATTTCCTCGAGCGCGCGCACCACGAAGCGCACGACGTCATGCTCTGTATTGGCACCGGCAGGATGGTGCAGGACGAGAAGCGAATGCGCTACGTGCCCGAGCTCTATTTCAAGGGCGCGGACGAAATGCGCGCGCTCTTCGGCGATTATCCCGAAGCACTTTCGAACACGATCGCGATCGCGGAGCGGTGCAATCTCGAGTTTGAGTTCGGGAAATCGAAGTTTCCGGAATACCAGACGCCTAACGACGAGCCGCGAATCGATTTCCTGCGTGCTCTCTGCCACGAAGGCCTGCGCAAACGCTACGGCGAACGCGCCACGAGCGATCCGGCGCTCCTCGCCCGGCTCAAGAAGGAGCTGGAGGTGATCGAAGGCACCGGCTTCGCGAGCTATTTCCTGATCGTCTGGGATTTCATCCACTACGCGAAAGGGAGGAAGATCCCGGTCGGCCCGGGACGTGGTTCGGCGGCGGGTTCGCTCATCGCCTACGTGCTTGAAATCACGGATATCGATCCGCTCCAATTCGGTTTGCTCTTTGAGCGCTTTCTCAATCCGGAAAGAGTCTCGCCGCCGGATATCGACATCGATTTTTGCCAGGCGCGGCGTGGCGAAGTGATCGACTACGTGCGGCAAAAATATGGCGCGCGCGCGGTCGCCCAGATCATTACCTTCGGCACCCTCGGGGCGAAGAGCGTGGTGCGCGATGTCGGCCGGGTCCTCGGCTTCAGCTACGGCGATGCCGACCGGATCGCGAAGATGGTCCCTAACGAACTCAACATCAAGCTGGCGGACGCATTGACCAAAAATCCGGACCTCAAGCGCGCCGCCGAGACCGAACCGGCCACCCGCCAGCTGCTCGACTACGGTCTTCTCCTCGAAGGCCTCTCCCGCGGGGTGGGCGTGCATGCGGCCGGCGTCGTGATCAGCGACCGCGATCTCTCGGAATACATCCCGCTCACCCGGAGCAAGGATAACGAAGTGACGAGCCAGTTCTCGGGCAACGCGCTGGGCGATCTCGGGATGCTGAAGATGGATTTTCTCGGGCTGAAAACGCTCACCGTGATCGAGGAAACGCTGGTCTTGATCCACCAGCGCGCGCCGGATTTTTCGCTCAAGGAAATCCCGCTCGATGACGCGGTCAGTTTCGCGCTCTACAACCGCGGTGAAACGATCGGGCTTTTCCAAATGGAGTCGGGCGGCATGACTGCGGTTTCGAAGCAGCTCGATGTGCAGAGACTCGACGATATCATCGCCCTCATCGCGCTTTATCGGCCCGGCCCGATGGATCTGATCCCGGAATTCATCAAGGCGAAGAAGGGCGGCAAGGTGAGATATTTGCACCCGCTGCTCGAGGAAATTTCGGCCGAAACTTACGGCGTCCTCATTTACCAGGAACAGGTGATGGCGGCGGCGAACCGGCTCGCCGGCTACTCGTTAGGCCAGTCCGATCTGCTCCGGCGCGCGATGGGCAAGAAGGACAAGGCGAAGATGGCGAAGGAGCGGGAGAGCTTCATCGAGGGCTGCGCCCGGACGAACAAGATCCCTGAGAAAAAAGCGAATGCGATCTTCGACGTGCTCGAACGCTTTGCCGGTTACGGATTCAACAAGAGCCACAGCGCCGCTTACGGGGTGATCAGTTACCAGACGGCTTATCTGAAGGCGCATTATCCGGTCGAGTTCATGTCCGGGCTGCTGAGTAACGAAATCAATAACACCGACAAAATTTCGATCTTCGTTGGCGAATGCAAACGGATGAGAGTTCCCATCCTGCCGCCCGACATGAATCGGAGCAGCCTGAAGTTTACGCCCGAAGCTGCCGTTGTAGCCGGGGGCGCTGACCCCGGTCGGTCTGACGCTCCCGCCGCCCCTGCCCCCGCCGGGGTCGCCGCCCCCGGCTACAGCAACGCAATCCGCTACGGCCTGGCGGCGATCAAGAACGTCGGGGGAGGCGCGATGGCCGCGGCGATCGCGGAGCGGGAACGGGGAGGGGACTTCACCTCGCTGGAAGATTTTTGCAGCCGGGTCGATTCCCGGATCGCGAATCGCAAGATCATCGAAAGCCTGGTCAAGGCCGGCGCCTTCGATTTTCTCGGGCGCGATCGCGCGGAACTCTTCGCCTGCATCGAGGAGACGCTGGCCTCCGCCGCCACCGCGCATCGCGACCGCGCCGTTGGGCAGGTGTCGCTCTTTGGCGATCTTCCGCCGGCGGCGATCACGCCGAGAAATCGGGACTACGCGCAGTGGAGCGAGCGCGAGAAGTTATCCTACGAAAAGGAACTGCTGGGCTTCTACGTCACCGGTCATCCGCTCGACCCGTATGCGCACCTCTTCGCCTCCGGCAAATATCAAACCATCACGTCGTTAGGCGAACTGGACGATCGCGCCACCTTCACGATTGCCGGAGCAATCGCGCAGGTGGATCGCAAGTTTACCAAGAAAGAAGGCAAACCGTTTGGGGTCGTCTTTGTCGAGGATCTCACCGGCGTGGTCGAAGTGGTGCTTTGGAATGAGACCTACGTCCCGGTCGCGAGCCTGCTCGAGCCCGGCAAGGTGATCGCAATTCGCGGCACGGTCGATAAACGCGACGATTCGGTCCGCGCTACCGCGCAGAAAGTAAGGCTCCTAAACCCGGAAGCCGCGCCGCCCGAAGAGACGAACGGAAGCGGCCACGAGCACACCGCGCCGCGGGTCCGCGAGGATCGGCCGATCACATTGCGTTTTGCCGCCGGGATCGCAGCGGACGAATTGCGCGCGGTGCGCGAAATTCTCGCCTCCTCACCAGGCGCGCAGCCGGTCACGTTAATGCTGACCCG
>JACCZO010000322.1 GCA_013695925.1 Chthoniobacterales bacterium | reverse complement strand
AGACACGATAGATTTTCCCCGCCGCTTCGGGACAACGCTCCTGGAGCAGACCACGGCTGTAATCGGTCTCGACCGCGACAAATTCCGCCGCGTTGCAAATCTCGCGGAGCAAGTCGTCCTGCCCGAGGTCGGACATGAAATCCTGGCCGTGCGCCGTGATGCTGAACGGAAGGCCGGAAATTTCCTTCACAAAGAGCGCGGTATGCGCGGCGCGATTGGCGAAATGAACGTGAAAGTGGCGAATCCCTCTGCGGGTAAAGAGATCGGCAAAATAGGAAGCGTTCCGGGCGCGCAGCGCCGCCTTGAAAGCCGGCCCGTATTTGCCTTCGTGCCGCTCGATCAAGCCCTGCGGCCAGCGCTCCGCCTCGCGAGTGGCTTTTTCCCAGAGTGCCATGACCGGTGCGGGGGGCGCGTAATAAACCGGCGCGCGAAAACGGGCGATATGTTCATGGCGCAGAGTGGTGAGCGGGGGATGGACGGCGCCGATCAACAAATCGTAATCGCGCCGCTCCAACTCCAGCATCTCCATGTCGCAAAAAGTCTGGGAGAGAACTGGGTAGCGCGAATAGAGATAACCGATTTGCATGTGGGAAATCCGGAAGGCGCGGACCGGATCTTAAAATCAGGAGCAGGAAAGACGGTGTCCGGCCGGCTCGGAAAGCCTCTCGAGCCGTCGAGCCGAAGCCCTAGGAAAGGTTAACGTCCTTGCCCGGATCCATCTCATAATCCAACGCGAGATACTCCGACGTCTTGGGCTTGATCACTTCCTCGACAAACTTGATGTAGATCGGGTCCTCCCGAAAAATCGCCTGTTTATCCATCGACTCAAAATCGATCGCGATAAAAAACGGCCAGGGGATTTGGGGATCGACCCGTTTGCCGCACTTGATGCTCAACACCTCGTCGATCTTGAGGAGCTGCATCCGCGCGTTCATCATCATCTCCTCGGTCTCCTCCGGCGTAACGCCTGGCTTTAGTTTATAGAGGCCGATGTGATGAACCATGAGCGGATAGCTAATTAGGCGGGGCCCGAAGGTGGCGCAAGGGGGAATCGCCGCGCGCGAGATCGCACCATCAATTGGCACCCGGGCCGCAACCCGATGCTATTTTTTCCAATCGAGCGCGCCTTTTTTCAAGGCGTAGACATACCCGACCATGAGAATCGAAACAAAGCTGAGCATGCTCCAGAGAATGACGTGGCTCTGCCCGACCGCTTCGCGGTAAACCACCGCCCATGGATACATAAAGACGATCTCCAGGTCGAAAAGAATGAAAAGCATCGCGACCAGGTAAAACTTCACGCTGAAGCGCGGTTGCCCCTCGCCTTGGGCCACCATGCCGCATTCGTAGGCGGAATCCTTCGTCCGGGTGCGCCGGCCTGATTTTCCCAACAGCACGCTGACGATCAGCGCCCCGGCGGCAAAACCGACGGCCACGGTCGCCTGGAGCAGGACTGGAACGTATTCTCGGATCATTTTTCAACCGCCAAAGGTGGCGGGCAAGCCAGGTTAGCGGGACGCCGCGGTCGGGACGTGTCCGTTCGGCGGGAGCAACGCCTTGGCCAGGGCTGACGGCAGGCCTTTGTATTTTTTGCCGGTCTTTTTCACCATCCCACGGGCCACCAGGTTCTGGAGCTTTTCGTAAGCCCGCAACCGCAACATTTCCTCACCACCACTGGCCGCGCTCCGGGCCCGCAGATTCTCATGCAGGATCTCAAAGAGCTGTTTAAACTCGAAAGAGGTCCGGCGGGAAAGCACTGCAACGAGTTCTTCAGTAACGAGATCCGGCACGCGCCGTGAGAAAGCGTTCTTTTTTAAGATGGCCATAGGGCGCCAACTCTAACATATCTTTCCTATTCCGCAGCAGGATTCTCGCGCTTACGCGACAATTGCTCTCCGCCGGCGGTCGCGCTGCGCCGCATTGTCCCGCTTGAGGAGGCGTTTAGAACGGGCTCGGGGTTGGCGAATCGGTGGGAGAACCCGTTGCGGAGGGGGTCGGATCGGGCTGCAGGCTCTGCCAGGCACCACTGTCGATCTTCAGGCCTTCCCGCAGATAGAGAAACAACCCGCCAATCGCTCCCGCGACACCGAGGGTTGCTTGCCGGAAGGTCACCGGCCCGACCGATTCGGTGATGTAGCCATTCTCCTCGTAACGCTGCGACATGACAATCGGCGTGAGGTGTTTCGCGATCACCTCCGCCGGCGGCAGTTTGGAGAGATCCACCGATTTTCCAAGCGCCGGATAAAACGTCGCCCCCATCAGCAACAGCGGACGCGACGCGGCATCGAGCCGCTCGTAAAGCAGGCGTGTATCGACATAATTGAAGGCTGAATCCGCCGTCGGCACCTGAAGGGTCGCATCGTGGAAAACCGCGCTTTTTTCCAGTTCCCGCGCCGGCTGGGAGATGCCGGCCAGCGCCTTTTCCACCCGCTCGAGATCCGAACCGGCACAGAGGAATTTATCCGAAACCGCAATGGCCGGATGGACCGGGACGAATCCACCAAACGGCTGTGCACTGTAAAAGGTCGCGCCATTTTTTTCGGTCCGCGTCCAGGGCGCTCCGCCGAGATCGATCGAGGTGAGCGCATCCGCGATTTTCTTCGCGCGCGCCGCGTCATGCACCGGTAACGTCGCGACTAGCGTCGGCCAGTGTGCATCGGGCGCCCAATCGCCGACAATCTCCAGCTCTTCCCCGAAAGCCTGGCGCAAATCTTCCGACGAAATTCCCCGCGCCTTCATGGCCGCGGTAAATTGCTGCAGCAGCGCGGGCATCCCAACCGCGGCGGGCGCCGATGAAGCGAGCAGATTGTCGGGCCACTGAACCCGCGAATCCGAATAGAGAAAGGTGTTCACCCCTGCAGTCCCCAGCATCAGACGCTGCAGTTTTTTCTCCGCACTGACCCGCGGCATGGCCACGAAATCGGTTTCGCGCATTTTGCCATGTTCGAAGCCGACCGCCGCCGCCACGCTCTCCACCTGCTGCAGCCGTTGCAACTGATTCATCGGGAGCGATTGCCCGGTCATCGCGACAAGAGGCAAAAGCTTTTCCACAAACGGCCGCGGATCGAGATAGAGCATCCCGCCATAGGCGCGCGGCAGTTGTTTGGTAGCCGCCCCAAAAGCGGCCTTGTCCTGCAGCGATCCACCGGTTTTCTCGCCCCGATGATCGGCCCGATTGAGCAACTGCTGGAGCGCGGCGAGGTCGTTCGAGGCGAAATACCACTGGTTGTCGTAGGCGCTGGCGAAGACGAATTGCGACACCGTCACCGTCTCGATCTTGTGTTGTTCGTAGACAATCGTTTCTCGTTTCGCATCCTTCGACATCCACTCCGCTTCCCGTTGGCCGATGAATTCCCGCGCTTTTTCCGGGGAGACGTCGAAATGGAAGCCGCCGATCAGCTTCGGTTCGTTTCTCTCCAGCGAAATCAGGGCGAGGAAACTGCTCTTCGGTCCGAGGGCGAGGAATTGCTCCAGCATCTGACGGTCGCCCCGATCCTTCGGCATGCCTGCGAGCGGTTTTTGGAAGAATTCCTGCACCGCCGGTTCGTGCCAGATTTTGAAGAGATCGCTCTCGTGCCAATCGGCCCGCGTCTGTTGCGGATCAGGAATTTCCACGAGGATCAATGTCGCCTCCGGCAGGAGCGCTGGGACGGCCGCGACGCGTTTCGCGAGCTGCATCCGCACCGCCACCCAGATTGCCGCCGCGACCACGAGCGCGATCACAAAGACTGCGACCAGCTTCTTCATGGGCGCAGTCTCGCACTAAATCGCTGCACCGCGAGCGGCCGTCCGTCTCGACTTTTGCCGCTCTATCGACGATCTCCTAGCATGGAAACGTGCGCTGGTTCCCGCCTCATCCTGGGTGAATTCCAGGAAAGCGCCGTCATCAACGCCGCCAGGGAAGCTCTCGAGGAATGCGGCGGGCGGCCGACGTGCGGCTTCCTTTTTCTCTCCGCCAGTTGGTTGCCCCAGATCAACGAAGTGCTCGATCTCGTCCGTTTACACGGCCGCATCCCGCTCCTCGTCGGCTCGCTCGGCGCGGGGTTGATCGGGCGCAACAAGGAGGCCGAAGGGGTCTCCGGGATGTCGCTGCTCCTACTTAGTCTGCCCGAGACGAAACTGATGCCAATCCTTATTACCAACGAGCAGATTGAGAAATCAACCGGCCCTGCCTACTGGCAAATGGAGACCGGGCTCAGTCCCGAGGACGTCGATTCCTGGATCGTGCTCGCCAATCCCTACGCGCCCAATCTCGAGCGTTGGCTGAATGAATGGAACGTCGCCTTCCCCAATGCCCCAAGCATCGGCGGGCTGGCTAGCGGCAGCAGCGAAAACGGAGAAAAAGCGCTCCTCCTCGATGGCAAAGTGATCGACGCCGCCGTGGTCGCGCTCGCGATCAAGGGCGGAAAGATTCGCACCATTGTGAGCCAGGGTTGCAAGCCGGTGGGCGAGCCCTTCACGATTACGCAGGCCGATGAGAACCTGGTCTACGCGCTCGGTTCGCGTCCTGCCTACCAAGTCCTGAGCGAAACCTTCAACGGACTCTCGGATGACGAAAAAGAGCGCGCCCGCGGCAATCTCTTCGCCGGGCTCGCCGCTTCGGAATATGTCGCCGATTTGAAGCGCGGCGATTTCCTCGTCCGCAATTTGTTAGGCGCCGATCCGCAAACCGGCGCAGTCGCGATCGGTGCGCGCGCCCGCTCCGGACAAACTTTGCAATACCAGTTGCGCGACAAGATCACCGCCCACGCCGATCTCGTCGAACTGGCGAAGATCAACGAAGTGGAAGGCTGCCAGCCGTTCGCCTCGCTCGTCTTTTCCTGCAATGGGCGCGGCCATCGCTTCTTCGGCGTGCCCGACCACGATGCCGTCACCCTGGCCGAGATTTTTGGACCGGTCCCGAGCGCGGGCTTTTTCTGTAACGGCGAGATCGGGCCGATCGGGAACGCCAGCTACCTCCACGGCTACACCGCGTCGGTGGCCCTCTTCTGCAAGTAGCGTCCATTACTCCCATCCGTTCCCATTATTCCCATGGGACCGGATGGGAAAAATGGGAAGAATGCGACCTACGCCCGCGGGTGAAATTTATGGTGCACCGCTTTCAGGCGCTGCTGGTCCACGTGCGTGTAAACCTGCGTCGTCGAAATATCGGCGTGCCCGAGCATCTCCTGGATGATGCGCAGATCAGCTCCATTGCCTAACAAATGGGTGGCGAAACTGTGCCGGAGCAAATGCGGATAAACGTTCAGCTCCAGTCCCGAGCGTCGCGCCACCGCCTTCACGATCTGCCAGATCCGCACCGTCGTTAGGCGAGCGCCCCGCACGGAAAGAAAAACTTCGCTCCCGGTGCGACCCTTCACCAACCGCGGGCGCTCCTCCTCGAGGTAGGCGGCAATGGCGGCGCAGGCTTTGCGCCCGACCGGGATGAGCCGCGTCTTGTTCCCTTTTCCGGTCACCCGCACGACCCCCTCCTCCAGGTTCAGATTTTCCAGTTTCGCGCCGGCCAGCTCGGAAATGCGCAGCCCACTGGCGTAGAGCAGCTCCAGCATCGCGCGATCACGCAGGCCCAGCGGCGCCTTGCCGTCGACGCTCTCGAGCAACTGCTCGACCTGCAGCTCGTTTAACGTCTCCGGCAAGGAGCGCTCGATTCGCGGCAGCGATAACGCATCGGTCGGATCCTTCCGCACGAAGCCCTGCGCGGTCCCAAACCGGAAAAAGATCTTGAGCGCGACCACGATCAGTTTGATCGACGAGGCCGAAAGGCCGCCCCGCTTCCGCTCCGCCAGATATTCACTGATCAAGGGCAGCCCGACCTGAGAGGCCTTCGTGATCTCTTTCCGCGCCGCGCACCAGGCGGCAAATTCGCCTAACGAACGCTGGGTGGAGAGCTGGTAATTTTCCGAAAGACCGCGCTCCACCGCGAGGAAGCGAATGAACGCGTCGATCTCGGCTTCCATGGTTAGCGCAAGCTTCCAGCTTGCTCCCTCTCTGCAAGCTGGAAGCTTGGCTACCCTTCGGCCTGCGTTGACAAAGCAACCCCCGACTCGATTGTTTCTTGCGATGAGCCTCGACTTGAATAGCCTCCTGAAAGAATGGCCACATGAATCTGGTTCGATCAAGGTCCGGAAAGTTCCGGGCCTCGACGGCCGGGAAAAATTGCAGCTCCGGATCGATCTCGGCCTGCTCCAGATGGAGATGGAAGGCCGGCCCGATGGGCAGCGTCCGCATAATTGCGAGTCGTATCTTGTCTATCACCAGCGCCGCGCCGTCCGCGCCGCCGAACGGGGCGAGGAATACGAGCTTACGCCCGAGCAATGCGGCGAATTGCAGCAGGAAGGCATTCAATATTACCACCGCTACCTGAGTCTTTTTCAGATCGAGGAATTCGATGGCGTCATCCGCGACACGCAGCGCAATCTCGATCTTTTTACTTTTGTCGACGAACACAGCGAGCGGGAGGATCTCGTCTGGAGCTTCCAGCAATTTCGCCCCTACGTTCTGATGATGCACACCCGCGCGCGCGTTTCGATCCTGCTCGCCGACGGACAATTTGGCGACGCAATTCGCGAGATCGAAAAGGGCCGTGATCGGATCAGCGAATTCTTCCAGCAATCCGCCTTTCCCGAGCTGGAAGCGAAGAGCTCGGAGATCGCCTTTCTCGATGAATGGCTCGATGAAGTCCGAGCCAGGCGGCCGCTCTCGAAACTGGAAGTGATGGAGCGGGAAATGGATCGCGCCATCCAGGGCGAACGCTACGAGCGCGCCGCGGAATTGCGCGACGCCATCCGCCTCATTAAGGCGCAATCCTAGCCGGCATCACTGTTCCCGGCCGCGCGGCCTAACGACGACTTATGGCGGCCAACAATAGCCTGACCGAGCGCAAGGAACGCTGGGCCCGCAAGATGAGCGGCAAAGCGAAACCGGCGGGCCGCTCCGACCACCGGCTCCCGCCCGGGCAGCATCTCACCCCTGGTTTCCCGGTCCTTGATCTCGGGGTGCGTCCCGAGATCTCGTTAGGGGAATGGCGGCTCGAGATCGGTGGCCTGGTCGAAAACCCGCAAACTTTCACCTGGGAAGAATTCAACGCTCTCCCGCAGTTCGAGGACGTGAGCGATTTTCACTGCGTCACGACCTGGAGCAAGTTCGACTGCCGCTGGAGCGGGGTCGCTTTCTTCACTCTCGTCGATCTCGTTAGGCCAAAACCGGAGGTGCAGCATGTTCTCTTTACCAGCTACGACGGTTATTCGACTAACGTCCGCCTCGCCGATTGCCTCGACGACGATGTCCTGATCGCGACGAAGTTCGACGGCAAACCCGTCACGCGCGAGCACGGCGGCCCGGCCCGGATCATTATCCCGAAGCTCTACGCCTGGAAGGGCGCGAAGTTCGTCAAAACGATCGAGTTCGCCGCGGAAGACAAGCTCGGTTTCTGGGAAGTGCGCGGCTACAGCAACACGGCCGATCCTTGGACGGAAGACCGGTTCTCGTGAGCGGCGCCGCGCCGGCCCCGCGCAAACTTCTGCTCATCGCCGCCTTCGCGGCCCTCTACCTCATCTGGGGTTCCACTTATCTCGGCATCCTGCTCGCGATCGAATCGATGCCGCCGCTCCTCATGGCGGGCGTGCGCTTCTTTCTCGCCGGCGTCATCATGTATGCAATCGCGCTCTGGCAGGGCGCGCCGAAATCGTCCTTCGCGGAATGGCGGACCGCGCTCATCGTCGGGGGTTGCCTGCTCTTTTTTGGAAATGGGAGCGTCACCTTGGCGGAACAATGGGTGCCGTCCGGCCTCGCCTCGCTCATCGTCGCCACGGTCCCGATCTACATCGCGATCCTGGCTTGGCTGACCGGTTCCTCGCCGCGGCCGCGGCCCTTGGTCATGCTCGGTTTGGCCGCCGGCTTCGTCGGCGTCGGCATTTTAGTCGGGCCGGCCATCGTGGCGCCGCCGGCGGGCGGTTCGAACCACGCCGGGCTCGGCATGCTGATTCTCCTTTTTGGTTCGCTCATGTGGTCGGTCGGCTCGCTCTATTCGCTCCGGGCGCCCAACTCCCGCTCGCCCTTTCTCTCTTCCGCCCAGACCATGCTCTGCGGCGGCGGGCTCATGATCATCGCCAGTCTCGTCCGCGGCGAGGCGCGCGACTTTCATCTCAGCCAGGTCACGGCGGTGTCGTTAGGCGCGT
>JACCZO010000047.1 GCA_013695925.1 Chthoniobacterales bacterium | reverse complement strand
ACGGACCCGGCCAACGGCAAGAAATACTATAGCTTCGACGTGCAAAACAACCTGCTCTACCAAAGCCTCGGCACAGTTTATACCAAGGGCACATTTACAAACGTTAACGGCGTCCTGGCTAACCCGCTGCTAATTGACAAGAACGCGCTCGATTTCGGCCTGCAAGCCGGGTCTCCCGCGAAGGATGCCGGCACCGTTTCGGATGTCTACGCGACATTCGCGTCTCTCTACGGCTTGAGCATCGCGAAGGATGGAGCGCAGACCGACCGACCACAGAACTCCGTCTGGGACATCGGAGCTTACGAGTACAAAGCCGGCGGGACCCCAACCCCGACCCCCACTCCAACACCCAGCGCGACTCCTACGCCGACCCCCTTCCCCACGCCTACGCCTACGCCTGCGCCGCTTATTAACCAGGGCTTCGAGGGCCCGGGTTACGATAACGGAGAGACGTGGACGCGATCGGGCACGGGCACGATTGATCCTGATTTCACCAGCTCGCCTATCGTCGGAAGCGAATCGCTGCACATTACCACTACCGCACAAGCAGGGTCCACAATCGTTTCCTTCCCGGCGCAGGATAATGTTTATGGGTTTTGTCGGCTCCGCTGGACTTCTCATAGCACTCCTGGCTTAATTGCGTTCGCTAACAGCGCAGGAGCTTTGCGCGGGATTCTTTCTATGCGGAGTGGGACCAATGTAATCCATTCCATTGCTACAGGCGGAACCAGTGCGGACGGCTCAAGCGGAATGCCGGTTGCTACGGATTTGTATGTCTGGTTTGAATATGAAAAGGGCACCGGATTGAACACGGTGTTTCGCGTCGGCTGGAGCACTGACGGGACTAAACCAGACCTGAGCGCGACTGGGCCACAGGTAGCGCGCTGCGCGAACGGAACCTCTACCGACCAGATTGCAAAGCTCATGATTGGCTCGACCTCTAGTGTGACGAACGACTTCTACGTTGATAGAGTCCTCGTCTCGACAGCTCCGATTGGGAGCAATCCATGAGGAAACTTGTCCTTTTGGCAGCTACTCTTGTGGACGCGACGAGTGCATTAGCTTACTCACCGCCAATCGGCATGCCGGCGCCCTCCTTCGGAATCGATCAGGCGGTCACAATGTATTCCGGGCAAATCTACACCTTCACCGATGGGCGGGGCGCGATCGTCTACCTGGAGGCCGGTAACGGGCCCTTACACACCGTAGATAAAAAGGCGCCGGGCGCGACGGACACCAGTAATGCCTTTGGAAGCCCCTCCCGGCCAAGGCTAACGCAGGTCTGAACTGCAGGGGATCGCTTGTCGCCATAGTATCGGGGTTGGCGCAAATCAGCGGTAACTGGAAGGAAGCGTGTCAGTAACCCGCCGTATCCTGATTGTCCGGGATCGCCCAAGTGCGGGCGGCGGCATCTTCAACTACTATCAAGCTATAGGTAAACACATGGACGCCACGGTGCACTTTGTCGATGTCGGTAAGCCGCAACGCTTCTACAGTTCGAGCAGACGTTTGATCGCGCGTTTCACCCTTCTGCGCTTGCTTGCTGACGGGATGAGGCTGGTTCTCAAGATAATCCGGTTTCGACCCGACCTGGTTCATATCAACCCGGGGTTGGACGTCGCTACGTGTCGCTCCCTGCGCCGCGACGCAGTGAATGTCTGGATTGCCCGGTTCTTCCGCCGCCGCGTGCTGGTCTTTTGGCGAGGCTGGAATAACGCCTGGTGCGGGAAGCCTGAATTCCCCGGGGGAAACAACAGCGTCCTCTGCCGAACCTACAAACTGGCGGTAGGCCATATCGTTTTATCTCAGCGCTTTCGTAGCGATCTACTTCGATGGGGTTTCACCACCCCCATCCATGTCGAGACAACGGTCGTGGCGGACGACGTCTTGAATGGTAACCCCGACAAGATGGATCGAGCGTCGAGAACCGATCTGTTGTATCTTTCGCGGGTTGAGGTGGCGAAGGGTGTTTTTGAGCTGCTCGACGTCTATCGGATCTTGAAACGAAAAAATCAGGACTACACTTTAACAATCGCCGGGTCGGGTCCTGATCTCGACGCGCTGAGAGCGCGTGCCCGATCGATGGAATTGAATGATATTTCGTTTCCTGGGTTCGTGACCGGTGGGGCCAGGCTGAAGTCCTATCGTCGCGGAGGAATCTTCTGCTTTCTTAGTTACACCGAGGGAATGCCTAACGCCGTGCTCGAGGCGATGGCGATGGGATTGCCCATCGTTTCGAGCGACGCCGGAGGTCTGCGCGACATTCTGCGAGACGGAACGACCGGATTTATTGTGCATCCAGTAAAGAATTCCGCTCCGCGAGAGAGATTCGATGCGCTGGAGGTGGCGGACGCGATTGAACGATTGGCGAACGACGCCACGCTCTACCAACGCATCGCTGCCCACAACGCTGCTTATGCCCGTGAACGATTTGCTGCCCCTAGAGTGGCTCAACGTCTCGAAGCCATCTATCAATCTATTCCTGTGCGATCGAACACGCGGAGTGGCCGTCACGTGGCATCAACCAAGTCGAATTCTTGAAGGCCAACAGTTGATGCAACGCAATCTTGTTATATCTGTCGATTACGAAATCTACGGCAACGGCACCGGGGACGTGCGCCAGTTGATGATCGAACCGACGGAACGCATGGCGCGGATCTGCGAAAAGTATGGCGTTCCTTTGACGATTTTTTTTGAAGCTGAAGAATATCTTGGCTTCTGTCGCTATGCCCAGGAGCTTAAGCAATCTCTCGGCTATGATCCCGCTCGGGTTATCCGCGAGCAGGTCCGCTCGCTCGCGCGACGGGGGCATGACTTCCAGCTTCACACCCACCCGAAGTGGTTCGGAGCTGCCTTTGAGGGAGGGCGCTGGTCGGTGCGTCCGGAAGAGTTGAGCGCCGACGAGCTTTTTGAGTCGCAGGCGCAAGCTGATGATTACATTTCCTCGCGCAAGGCGGTGCTCGAGGAAATGGTGAGTGCGGCGGCGCCGGGCCGAAAGATTCGGGCCTATCGCGCCGGTGCGCTTCGAGCACAGCCCGGCGGGAAAATGTTGGCCGCTCTGGCTGCGAATAATATCGTGGTGGATTCTTCCGTCGTCCTGGGCCTCCAGGATTACAAAGGGAGACACCTGCTCGATTATCGCAGAGCGCCGCGAAATCGACGCCTTTGGCGGGTGCGCGATGACGTCTGTCGCGAAGACGCAGATGGAGCAGTTTGGGAAATTCCGATCCACTCTGTGATGCGGCGCCGCTTCCACCAACTCACGCCGGAGCGATTGAAAGCCAAATTCTCGAGCAGGGCCCCGAAAGATAGAAAAAGGGAGATTGTCCAGCACCTGGGAATTCCCAAGAACCCATTCCAATTGGCCCGATTCCTCTTTGCCCCTATCCCGATCAAACTCGATTTCCATAACCTTTCGCCAAACGCCCTGATGCGTTATATCCGGTCTGCTCCACCGCCAGCCGCCGACGATGCCATGGATGTGCTGGTTCTAATTGGTCATACGAAGGAGCACACAGATGATCGCGCCTTCGAACACTTTCTACAGTTGGTCGGCCAGGATTCAAGTTTGCAGGTCGTTGGATTCGATGCCGTGATCGACGAGCTCCGCAACTCGCCGCGCCCGGTTTCTCGATCTAACTCTCTCTGCAGTACGGCTGGTTGAACTACCAACGATGAGATCAGTGCTTCAGGATTATCGCTCAGGTGAGCTAAAACTCGTCGAGAGCCCAACTCCGCAACTGGATGCTGGCTC
>JACCZO010000305.1 GCA_013695925.1 Chthoniobacterales bacterium | reverse complement strand
AGCCCGTGCGCGAAATCGTAGGACGGGTAAATGCACCACGCGTCGCCGGTGTGATGATGGGTGGCGTGCCGGATCCGGTAAAGGATTGGGTCGCGCAGCCAGACGTTAGGCGCCTGCATGTCGATCTTCGCCCGCAGGGTGCGCGCGCCGTCAGGGAACTCGCCCGCCTTCATCCGCGCGAGCAGGTCCAGATTCTCCTCCACCGTGCGCTCGCGGAACGGCCCGTCTTTGCCGAGCCGCCGGTATTCGTCGGTCTCTTCCGCGCTCATATCGCAAACGTAGGCTTTGCCTTTGCGCGCCAGTTCCTGACCGAACTCGTAGATTTTCGGGAAATAATCCGAGGCGTAAAAGGGCGCGCCGTTTTCCTGGAGATTGAGATGCTGGTCCGCCCAGCCGGCGATGAGCCAACGCACATCGGCCATAATGGAATCGACAAACTCGACCTCTTCCTTGGCGGGATTGGTGTCGTCCATGCGCACGTTGCAGACGCCGCCGAACTCGTGCGCGATGCCAAAATTGAGGCAGATCGCCTTGGTGTGGCCGATGTGGAGGTAGCCGTTAGGCTCGGGCGGGAAACGGGTGTGGATTTGCGGATTCTTTCCGCTCTGCACATCTTCTGCGACGATGTCGCGAATGAAATCGGTCGGTGCGGTATTCTCAGACATGCGGTGGCGCGACGTTAACCACGGCGCGCCCGCTTGTCATCCCGCGGGCTTTGGCCAATGAAAGAGTCGTTCGATCTCCAAGACCTGCGCGACTGGCCGAAGGTCGCCCGCGAAATCTCGCCGCCGATCCGGCTCGGCGTGGTCGGCGACCCGGTCGCGCATTCCCTTTCGCCGCCGATGCAGAACGCCGTGCTCGAAAAAGGCGGCTTCGCTTTTCGTTATGCGGCCTTCCAGATTGCCCCGGACGAACTGGCGGAGGCGCTTGGACTCTTTCGCGCGCACGATTTCCTCGGGCTCAACCTGACCGTGCCGCACAAGATTGCGGCGCTTTCTCTGGTCGACGAAGTCGATGAACGGGCGCAGAAGATCGGCGCCATCAACACCGTCACTTTTCGCGACGGCCGGTCGTTAGGCGCAAACACCGACGGCCCCGGTTTCGCCCGCGCGCTGCGCGAAGAATTTTCCGTCGACCTGCGCGATCTGCGCGTCCTCCTGCTCGGGGCGGGCGGGGGAGCGGGGCGGGCTGTTGCCTGGCAGTGCGCGCAGGAAAATTGTGAGCGGCTCGTGCTGGTGAATCGCACCCTGCCGAAAGCACAAACCCTGGCGCGCGAGCTGGCGGCTTCGTTCAGCGGCCCGCGCGTCCTCGGCCCGGAGGCGCGGCTCGAAGCTGTGCCCTGGGAAGAGCGCGCCTTGCGCGCCCAACTGGAGCGGACCGACCTCGTGATCAACGCCAGTTCGTTAGGCCTGAAGCAGGCCGACCCGTCGCCGTTGCCGGGTTCGCTCCTCGCGCCCCATCTCATGATTCACGACCTGGTCCCGCGGCTCGCGCCGACCCGCCTGCTCGCCTTGGCGGCCGAGTCCGGCGCGCGCGGCGCAAATGGCCTCTCGATGCTCTTTCACCAAGGCGCGCTCGCCTTTGAACTCTGGTGCGATCGCCCCGCGCCGCTCGCGGCCATGCGGGAAGCGTTGCGCCTCGCCACCGGGTAGCGCACTCGTCCCGAGTGCTGGCGACGATGTCCCACCGTCGCGAACTTTTCCTCGACTCCTTCCGACGTCGTGTCCAGCGCGGTTCAGGCGTGACAAGAGCCCGGCATCGCAAACGAAAGTTCGTCGCGCCGCGGAGAGCGCCCCAGCACTCGGAACGAGTGCGCTACCCCGGACATTGACGCCCCTCCACGCGGGCGATACACCCTTCGAAGATGACGGAGAGCGCAAGCCCGCGGAAGAGCTACGGCCCATGGCTGGTTGCGCTCGGCGCCGCGCTCTGGGGCACGGAGAGCGCGTGGCGCATTCCGCTGAACGATCTCTTCGAGCCGGCGGTCATCGTTTTTTGGGAACACATCCTCATCCTCCTCATGTTCCTGCCGCTTTTGGTCGTTAGGCTAAACGAGATCCCGCAGATCGGCCGCCGCACCTGGGGTTACCTCCTGCTCTCCGGCTTCGCCGGCTCGGCCGTCGGCACCATCTTCTTCACCATGGCGCTGAAGAATGGGAACCCCACCGTCGTCAACGTCGTGCTCAACATCCAGCCGGTCATTTCCACCACCGCCGCCTGCCTCCTCTTCGGCGACCGGCTTGCGCGCGGCTTTTTTCTTTTCGCCGGGATCGCCATCGTCGCCGGCATTTTCGTTTCGGTTACCTACCCGGGCTTGATCGGCGCCTCCTTCGCCCAGGCCGGGTTGAATCTCGGGACCGGTTACGCGCTCATCTGCGCGCTTTTCTGGGGGCTCTCCACTGTCGCCGGCCGCGGCGTCATGACCGGCATGTCGCTCCGGCTCGCGGCGAGTTTGCGGGTCGTGGTCGGGTTGGTTTGCATGACGCTCATCCTGCTCGTCATGGGCAAGCTGCACGGCGCCGCGCTCTGGCCGGCCGCGGCCCAGGCGCGCCCCGGCACCGCCATCGGCGCGCTCATCCTTCTCTCCACCATCTCCGGCGGCATCCCGCTTTTGATTTACTTCGAAGGCTTGCGCCTAACGAAGGCTTCCACCGCGGGCTATTTCGAAATGATGCAGACCCTCGCCGCGGTCTGCATCACCTGGGGATTTTTCCACGCCGCGCTCCGTCCGCACCAGGTCATCGCCGCGCTCGTCCTCATGGCGGCGGTCGCGATGGTGCAGCGGGTGCAAAGCCGGGCGAAAAATTGATTTCAACCGCCGGGGCGCGACTCACACCGACACCGTCACGCGCAGGAATGTCGCCGGGATCGAGGTCCCATCCGGGCGCGGGCTCTTGTTTTGCTGGTTGAACAAGTCTTCCAGCTCCTTCTGCAAATCCGCCCCGCGGCCGTTTTTCTCCGCCGCCTCGAAGGCGTTCATCGTCGGCCCGTAGTAGTTCTTGAACTCGTCCACCAGCGTCGCAGGCGCAGCCGGGTATTCGAAAGTAAAAGTGTCCTTCTCGAAAGATATTTTTTCCGCGGACACACCCGCCCCGATGAAGCGCTCGGTCACATGACTCTCGACCCCCCACGTCATCGGGCTCACGAAACCTTCCGGGGGCGGCGGCGTGTAAGCCGAGCTGATCTTTAGGATCTGGGCCACGAGTGTCGGATCGTTGGGAATCCAATTCCCCATCACGATCCGGCCGCCCGGTTTGGTCACCCGCACCATCTCCTTGGCCACCTCGAACGGCTTCGGGGCAAACATCGCGCCGAAGATACTCACCACCACGTCGAACTCCGCGTCGGGCAGCCCCTGCAAATTGGAGGCATCGCCTTCCTGGAATTTTAGATTCGTTAGGCCATGCTCCTGCGCCCGCCGGTTTCCCGCCTCCACCAGGTTGCACGCGATATCCACGCCCAGGACTTCCGCCCCGAGTTTCGCCGCGGGCAGCGCAGTCGTACCGTCGCCGCAGCCGAGGTCGAGCACTTTGAGTCCTTGCTCGATTCCGAGCCGCCCGACGAGCGCCTCGCCGCTTTCGCGCATGCTCGCGGCGATGCGCGTGAAGTCGCCTTTTTCCCAGAGAGCCTTGTTTGGATTCATCAGCCGTTCTTTTCCACTTACTCGCCGTTTTTCGCAACTTGATCCCGCGTCCGGACCGAAGCTTGCCGGCTGCCTTCGCCTGCACGCGCCGGGCGACCGGAGAGGGGCTTTCCGCATCGCCGGGGCTCGCGCCTAGAACTTCTTCTCGAGGCCGAGGAAGACGAAACGCTGGCGGGGATCTTCCAGGCCGACCGGATAACCCGCAACGTTGTCGGCGAATGGCGGAGGATCGTCAAAAATATTGAGCACGCCGACGCGTAATGCGACGCCGCTCAGCCAGTCGTGACGGGCCGCGGCTCCGGCCGGAGGCACGACCATCTTTTTGTCGTTAGGCGCGACGGAAGGAGCTTCCGGGCGCGCCTTGTCGGCAAAGCGGTACTCGATGAGCGCATCGAAGGTGGTGGAATAATCGACGGTGCGATTCCCGACCGCGTCTTCATAGGAGTCGGTGTAATTGAACGTGGTGACGGCTTCAAAGCCGCCCAGCCGCCAGCCTAGCTGAGCCCGCCCGCGGACCCGCGGACGCAGATAAGTGCCGGCCAGGTCCCGCGTCGGTTCGGCCGCGCTCGCCTGCTGTTCGTAGCTGTCGATGAAGGCGGCATCGAGCCGCAGACTGAATTTCCCGACCGGCGTCGCCGGGGCGAGATACTCGAGCGCGGCGTCGAATCCCTGCACTTTCACGAAGCCGAGATTCTGAAATTGAGTGTTCACGAGCAGGACGGGGCCGGGAATGCCAGCCGCCTGATCGCTCTCCGAGGCCGGGGCGCGCAGGACCAGACCGGGGAAGTCCCCTTCATTGTCCAGGATGAATTGCGGGTCGAGACTGGCGATCGAGTTCTCGACTTTGATCCGGAAGAAATCGCCCGAGAGCGTCAGCCCCGGCAACATCGGCGGAGTCAGGACGAAGCCGGCGGAGAAATTGTCCGCCTCTTCTGCGTCGAGGTCGGGATTACCGCCGGATAGAATCTGGATCGAGCTGCTCTCATCCTCGGGTGCGCCGGTGACGGCAAAGCGGGTGGTATCCTGCAGGTCCTGCGAAAAAGTGAGCGAACCGGTCGAGGATTGGACGAGCGAGGGGGCGCGGAAACCGGTGCTGTAAGACGCGCGCAGCAACACCCAATCGGGAACTGGCCGCCAGCCCAGGCCGACCTTTGGATTTAACGTCGAGCCGAAATCGCTGTAGCCATCGCCGCGCACCGCGACCTGGAGCTCGAGGTGATTGATCGCGGGAATTGCCATTTCCGCAGAAACGATCGGCGCATAGAACTCGGCGAAGCCGCCGATCACGTTGCGATCGCCACTGGCGGAGGTGCTGTTAAGATCGATCACCCCGCCGGAAGTGGAGAAGGGGTCGAAGTGGTCGTCGAGCTGCTCGTAGCGATATTCCAAGCCGAAGGCCGCAGCCAACTTGCCGGCGGGTAGAGCAAAGAGCGGCCCGTCGATTTTCACGTCGCCGCCAAGAATCCGGCTTTCGCCGGTCCGCGTGGTGGTGACCAGGAGCGAGCGTATCGTAGCGGGATTATTAATGTCGTTGCCGGCACCAAAGACATTAAGGGAGGTCGCAGGGTCGGTATCGGCGAGGGCGGCGATGACGGCCGCGCGCGAAAGATTGTTGGCCTCTTCCACCTCCGTATCGGTTTCGCTGTAGAGGAAGGCACTTTCCAGGTTCCAATTACCGGGCAGTTTCACGTTCGCGCCGAGGACGGCTCGATACGAATTTGTCGCGATGTCGTCGATGCGAGGGCCGGCTTCGGTTACCCGATAGCGAAAGAGAACGTCGTCGCCAAAAGGATTAAACGGATTGGTCGCCGGGACAGCGATGTTTTCCACATCCCCCTCGATCGGAACGGGTGCGACCTGCTGGGTGGTGTTGATTCGGCGGTAACCAAACTCGGCGAACAGATCGACGTTCGAGGTCAGGCGGCCTTTTAACCGGGTATACACGCCGCCGCGCTCCGTCTCCGGCACGAGCGGCTGGAAGGGCGCGCGATCAAAGCGATTGCGACCGGGAGTAAAGTCGGCCACCGCCGGCATGCCGTCGCTATCCGCGGGAACCTGCAACGGGTCGCCCGTGACAGGGTCGAAGACGGTTCCCGGGTTCGAGACTGAGCTAAGGAAGCTGCTTCCGCCCTGGCGGCGTTGGTCGATCGAGCGCGAAAAATAGCGGTCGGTTTGAAACAAGGCTTCGCGGTGGAAATAATCGGCCACCACGATCGCTTCGATGCCGCGCCTTTCATCCGTAAAGCCGCTCACGATCGACGCCCGATACTCGCTCGTGTCAGTGTCGGTCGTGTTCCCGTAGCCGAGGTTTACCAAGGCGCCGTTGAATTTTTCCAGAAACCGGACGTTCACCACTCCGGCAATCGCATCGCTCCCGTAAATGGCCGACGCGCCATCGCGCAGAATATCGATTTGCTGGATCGCGGCCAGCGGGATGGAATTTAGGTCGACGAAGGCGGTGATGCCGCTCTGCGCGAAAGGATAGGGGGCGAGCCGGCGGCTGTTGAGCAGGACGAGGGTGGCGTCCGGCGAGAGCCCGCGCAGAGCGATGGCGGCTCCACCAGCGGCGAGGCTATCGTTTTGATTTTCGGTGAAGGTCGGTCCGGAATTCTGCGGCAGGGCACGAAAGAAATCGCCCAAGGAATCGGCCCCGGAGCGTTCGACATTTTCCCGGCTGAAAATCGACTCTGGTACCCAGGGCGGTGAGTCGCTCCGGATGTTGGAGCCGGTCACGACAAGATGATCGACCTCAAACGGATCGCTCACGGCGTCCTGCGCTTCGAGGGCGCCTGGATCGAAGAGCGGCAGGAAGAAGAAAAGTGAACGAAGCCATTTGAATCGATTCCCGAACATTTGGTGATCCTGTCAGAATTGTAATGTTTTGGCAAGGCACGATCTCGAACGTCGCCTTATCCATGCGGCGGCAGGGACTTGCGGGAGGGGGTCATACGGTCGTTGTTGGTAGCATGATGAGGATTGACCGTTTGCTTTTGGTCATCCCAGCCGCATTGGGACTCTTGACGATGAATCTGCTGGCGAAGGAAGCGGAGCCGGCACCCGCTGCGAAAAAGAAGCCGGTTTCCAACGAATATCACGGCATCAAGGTCGAGGATGACTACCAATGGCTGGAGAATGACGACGACGCGGCGGTGAAAGCCTGGTCGGAGGCGGAGAACAGGCAGACGCGGGCTTATCTCGACGGATTGCCGGGATGGGGCGCGATCCAGACGCAGCTCAAAAATTGGTATGCGAAGACGTCGCCGAGTTATTCCTCGATCGTGGCCCGGCCGGGAATCTTATTCGCGATGAAATTCCAACCGCCGAAACAGCAACCCATGCTCGTTAGGCTGGCCGCGGCGGATGATTTGAACTCGGAAAAGGTGCTGGTGGATCCGAACCAGATCGACAGCAAGGGAGCGACGACGATCGACTGGTATGAGCCTTCGCTCGATGGGAAAAAACTGGCGGTCTCGATCTCCACGGGAGGGAGCGAAGATGGCACGCTCCATTTCTACGACGCCGCCAACGGCAAGGAACTCGGCGATACGATCGCGCACATCCAGTATCCGACCGCGGGCGGGAGCGCGGCCTGGAACGGAGAGGGGACCGGCGTCTATTACACGCGCTTCCCGCGCAAGGGGGAGCGGGCGGAGGAAGACCTGAATTTTTATCAGCAGGTTTATTTCCACAAACTCGGCACGTCCGACAGCGCGGACACTTATGCGATCGGCAAAGACTTTCCGCGCATCGCTGAGATCGAGCTGGAATCATCGCCCGATGGCAAATTTGTGCTCGCGTCGGTCGCGAACGGGGACGGCGGTGACTTTGCCCATTACTTGTTAGGCACGGACGGAACCTGGAAGCAGATTACTCAATTCAGTGATCAGGTGAAACTGGCGCGACTGGGCCGCGACGATGCGCTCTACCTGCTCTCGCGCGCGGACGCGCCCCGCGGCAAGATCCTGCGTCTGCCGCTGGCAACGCCGGAGTTGGGCAAGGCGGTCGAGATCGTCCCGGCGAGCGAGGCGGTCGTCCAGAAGCTCGAACCAACGACAAACAATCTTTACGTCGTCGACTTGTTAGGCGGCCCTTCCCAGCTGCGGCGCTTTGATCTCGAGGGGAAGCATGGTGTGACGATAGCAGTGCCCCCAATTTCCAACGTGCAGGAAATGGCCGGGCTCGGAGACGGCTCGCTCCTCTTCCGCAACGTCAGCTACATCGAGCCGGAGGCTTGGTTCAAGGTCGGGGCGGGCGAGAATCAACCGAAAAAAACCGCCCTCGTCCGCATCTCGCCGGTTTCCTTCGACGATATCGAAGTGACACGCGAATTCGCGCCTTCGAAGGACGGGACGAAGGTGCCGCTCAACATCATGCGCCGGAAAGGGACGAAACTCGATGGGAGCAACCCGACGCTGCTTTACGGCTATGGCGGCTATGGCCTCAGTATGTCGCCGACCTTCGACTTTACCCGGCGGCTCTGGTTCGATCGCGGCGGGATCTACGTCGTGGCTAATATCCGTGGCGGCGGAGAGTTCGGCGAGGAGTGGCACAAGGCTGGGAACCTAACGAACAAACAAAACGTTTTCGATGACTTCGCCGCGGCCGCGCAGTATCTGAGCGAAAAGAAATACACCAGTGCCGACAAGCTGGCGATGATGGGCGCCAGCAATGGCGGCCTGCTCATGGGCGCTCTCATCACGCAGCACCCCGATTTGATGCGTGCGGTCGTGACCTCAGTAGGCATTTACGATATGTTGCGCGTGGAGTTGGCACCAAATGGCGCGTTCAACGTAACAGAGTTTGGTACCGTGAAGAACGAAGATCAGTTCAAGGCGCTCTATGCCTACTCGCCCTATCATCACGTCGCGGACGGAACAAAATATCCTGCGGTGCTCCTGATGACCGGTGCAAACGATGGCCGGGTCGCGCCTTATCACTCGCGCAAGATGACCGCCCGGTTGCAGGCGGCGAACAAATCGGAACGTCCAATTCTCTTGCGCACCTCGAGCAGTTCTGGCCACGGCATCGGCACGGCGTTGAGCGAGCGGATCAAACAGTCGGCGGATATCTATAGCTTCCTCTTCGCTCAACTACGGATGAAGCCAGTCGAGAGGTAACGCTTCTGTTACGCGGCCATACTTGAGACCGGGACCGCCCGGGGAAAGTATCGCAGCATGACATCGTCATTTCATTCCAGCCGCTCCCTAACGAAACAGTTTGCTTCGGTCGCCCTGCTCGGGTTGTTACTTTGCCTGGCGTGGCCTGAATGCGCACTGGGCCAGCGGGGATTCCAGGTCAATCCCAACGCTGGGATTTCACGGTCGAAGCGCCATCCGTCATGGCCTACGATTACGTTAATAACGAGGCCATCCTTGGCCACGACAAACCTACCGGTTTTATCGA
Source organism: Chthoniobacterales bacterium (assembly GCA_013695925.1). Taxonomy (GTDB): domain Bacteria; phylum Verrucomicrobiota; class Verrucomicrobiia; order Chthoniobacterales; family UBA10450; genus Palsa-1392. The sequence goes on along the minus strand of JACCZO010000305.1, from coordinate 3,716 downwards.
ACCACCGGTTATCGGCTTCGTCGACCTGGCTACCGGCGCCTTTGAGGAACGCACTGGTCTCGGCCTGGGAGTGATCAATGGCATCGCGGTCCATTCGGAAGGTGGAATTCTTTGCACCGACACTTCCTTCGACTCGGCGATCCAGTTCTTTAACTTGAGTGACTTCAGCGGGATCAATGTGCTTCTGCCCGACGCCGAGCCGGGTAAGTCAACGGGCAGCGGTGGAGATATCGAGTTTGATCCGATCAACAAGCTATTCCTGGTTGCCCAGGCCTTTTCCCACGGATCGCTGACGGCCGGGAGCAGTATTCACGTCTACGATGCGGCAGGAAATCTCGTCGAGTCGATCGACGGGTTGAACTTCCAAGGGGGCGACACGTCTTCCCCGTCAAAATCACGCTAAATCCAAACCGCAGGATGGGCTTTGTAATTGGCCCCAACCTAACGACTGTGATCCAGTCCTTCAGTTACTGACCTTGCCCAGGCTCTGAGCTTTTCAGGGACCGATGATCGACAAAACCGGGCGCTAACTTTCTGGGGGGATTGGCTGAGCGTAGAGCGAGATCGCGCAAAGCCGTGCTAGCATGGGGCTATGAATCTCTCTCCCAAATTTACGGAGGCACTGGTTTACGCGACGGATGTGCACGGGGGCCAATTGCGCAAGAAAACGAAAATTCCTTATATCGGCCATCTCTTGGGAGTCACAGCTATCGCCATGGAATATGGCGCGAACGAAACGGAGGCGATCGCGGCGCTTCTCCATGATGCGGTGGAGGATCGCGGAGGACCGCAACGGCAGTGCGAGATCGAGGAAAAATTCGGTCAGGCGGTCAGCGAGATTGTTGCCGGTTGTACCGACACCGATCAAACGCCCAAACCGCCCTGGCGGGAGCGAAAAGAAAAATATATCGCGCACCTCGCTTCGGCTTCCGCTTCCACCCGGCTTGTTTCAGCCTCGGACAAGTTGCACAATGCGCAGGCCATTTTGCATAATTTGCGCGAGGAGGGCGACGAGCTCTGGACGCGGTTCAAAGGCGGCAAAGACGGGACGCTTTGGTATTATCGCTCGTTGGTCGCTGCTTTTCGCAAACACGGTGCCAGCGCCTTGATCGATGAACTGGATCGCGTCGTCACAAAGATAGAGGAGTTGGCAGCGACTGGCTCCTAGATGAGAGAGAGCGCTCGTGAGGGAGCGCCAGATCGAGCACTCGGCCGGAATTCGGCCCCGGCGGTGGGCTACCGAAAATTTTGCGAATATTTATCTTGCAGCGCGGAAACGGATGATTTACTCGTTGGGTGTTCTGGGGGGAACAGCCGCCCTTCATGCCCTTCGGGTGTGGGGGGCGGTACTCCTCGAATCCCCTTTCTCGCTTCGCCCCGCGATTCTTTTCCCCTGCGGAGCCTAACCGCGACCATCGCATGGCAACTCGCCCACGCGCGCGAGCGTGCCGGTCAATCATTCGTTCGCGTCCTGGTTCTCTCCGGCAGTGTTGCCAACCCGACAGAACCTCCGGCTGATTCGCAGTGGAGCAGGGCTCTGGGCGCTGCTAGACTGCCGCTCCAGAAAACCGCGATGTCCACCTTCGAAGCGACCGATTTTTACGACCTCGATGCACTCCTGACGCCGGACGAACGGCAGATCCGGGACCGCGTGCGACGTTGGGTCGATGAGCGCTTCCTTCCCGTCGTGACTGAGCATTATCGCGCGGGCACATTTCCGATCGACCTGGTGCCGGAGCTTGCCGAGCTCGGCGCCTTTGGTCCGACGATCAAAGGTCATGGGTGCCTGGGATTAGGGAACGTTGCGGGCGGCCTCATCCTGCAGGAACTCGAACGAGGTGATAGTGGCTTGCGCACCTTCGCCTCCGTCCAGGGCTCGCTTGCCATGATGGCGATCGATCTTTTTGGTTCGGAGGAACAAAAGAGCCGCTGGCTTCCAGAAATGGCGCGAGGAGCGAAGCTCGGCTGCTTTGCCCTCACTGAGCCGGACTTTGGCTCCAATCCCGGCGGCATGATCACGCGGGCGCGCAAGACGGGCGATGGCTTCCGGCTCAGCGGCGCAAAGAAATGGATCGGCAACGCCACGATCGCCGACGTCGCAGTCGTCTGGGCCAAGCTCGACGGTGAACCGGGTGTCGACGCGCAAAGCTCCGGCGCGATCCGCGGTTTCCTGGTCGAGAAAGGGACGCCGGGATTCAAGGCCACGCTGATCGAGGGCAAGCTTTCGCTGCGCGCAGCATTAACCGCAGAGATCGAGTTGGACGACTGCGCCCTGCCGCCCGATGCATTGCTGCCGGAGAGCGGCGGCCTGCGTTCGCCACTCGGCTGTCTCAATCACGCGCGCTATGGAATCTCGTGGGGCGCGCTCGGCGCGGCCATGTCCTGCTACGATGAAGCGCGGCGCTACGCCATGGGCCGTGAACAATTCGGGCGTCCCATCGCCAGCTTCCAGCTCGTTCAGGCAAAACTCGCGCGGATGCTGACCGAGATCACGAAGGCGCAGTTTCTTGCCCTTCGTCTGGCGCAGCTCAAGGATGCCGGCGCGGCGAAGCATTACCACATCTCTATGGCGAAAATGAACAACGTGGAGATCGCTCTCGATGCCGCCCGGACCGCGCGCGACATCCTCGGCGGAGTCGGGATTCTGGATGAGCACCAATGTTTCCGCCACATGTGCAACCTCGAGAGTGTCAAGACCTACGAGGGTACCCACGACATTCACCTGCTCGTCCTGGGTCAGCAGATCACCGGCATCCCGGCCTTCGCCTGACTCAGAGATTCCGCCAGTCTCCGACTACCGGAGCGCATGACCAGGCGTTTTGAATCAGGCCGAGTGCTTCCACGGTTGGTTCGTCCACCGCCGAAGTGACTTCGAGCTCATGGTCAGTCTGGTAAGCGGCGAGGGCTTCGCGCGTTTTCGGGCCGACCAATCCGTCTACCTCACCACGCCGGGTCATAACCCCACGCCGAATACCAATAGCCCGCATCCCAGTAGTCATAACCGCCGCCCACAATCACGACCCGGTCGTAACGAAAAGTGTACTGATACCGATCGTGCTGCACGGGGCGATAGTTACAAAAGACTTAGCGAGAGTTACGCACCCGGTAATTCGTGTGACTCGTCCGCAGCCCATTGCGGCCGCTGGCCGCATTCTTCAGGCCACGGCCGCCTTTCGTCACTTGTCCGCGATTGCGGAGCGCGGTTGGATTGTTCTTGTTCAGCTTGCCGCCGTTTTGCGCGTTCAAGCCGGCTTGACCGGCGTTTTCTTTGCCCAGCAGATTTTTGCATTGACTTGGCAGCCCCGAAAGTTCGCAAATGCTACTCATGAATTCTTCTCAGATTCCGCTGCCAGCCAGGCCCGTCCGCCGCTTTGTCGCCGCGACCCTTTGTGGAGGTCTCGTCTTCGCATTTTGCCTCGCCGATTCGTTAGGCGATCCTGGCCCCGCGCAAGCCGGCCCTCGGCAGAATGCGCACGAATGATTCGTCGCGCGCGTGTCTCCGTGGGAAGTTTTCCTCATTTCGATCATGGAAAATAAATCCGAGACGGCTCCGCAAAAGTCAGCGCGGAGAGGCCTCTTCCTGATCCTGCCGAAAGAGGATTGGCTCGCGATCGGCTGGACGTTGGCGATCAAGCTGCTGCTGCTTGTTTTCGTCGCGGAGAGCTTCCAAATCCTGACTAACCAACGGATCACCGGCCTGCGTCAGTTGCTGGAAA
>JACCZO010000304.1 GCA_013695925.1 Chthoniobacterales bacterium | reverse complement strand
TGGAGTCGCTGCTCATTTGGGGAGCGCAAGCGCGCTGGATCGCGTCGGAAGATCATCCCTGGGGGCAGACACAACAGGAGCATGAGCAAATGCTGGCGATGGTGCAGGACGATTGGCCGTCGATTCCCTATATCGTCGGGCCCGGCGCCGGGATGGGACCCGACGCTCCACCGGAAGCGGTGGAAGCGGTCGCTCGCTACATGCGCGCGGCGGCGAGTCCTTCGGCCGTCCATGCCTACGAGGTGATGAACGGCCAGATCGATACGCGTCCGATCCTCCCGACCATTCAGGTGCGTACTCTGGTGATGAATCGCACGGGCGACCTCTGCGCTCGCGTCCTAGCGGCGCGCGACATGGCCTCGCGCATTCCCGGGGCAAATTTCATCGAGTATCCGGGCAACAGTCACTCGGCGATGCTCGACGATATGGACACTGTGCTTTCCGACATTCACGAATTCATTACCGGTGAGCGGCCGATCGACTCCTTCGATCGCGTCCTGGCGACGGTGCTTTTCTTCGATATCGCCTCATCGACCGAGCGCGCCGCGGCCATGGGCGACACCGGGTGGCGCAACGTCCTGGACTCCTACTACGCGGTCGTGCGCAAGGAACTGGCGCGCTATCGAGGCAAGGAAACCAACACCACCGGTGACGGTTTTCTCGCGACCTTCGACGGCCCCGCGCGGGCGGTGCGTTGCGCGCTCGCGGTCGTGCTTGCGGTGCGCCAGCTGGGAATCGAAGTCCGCGCCGGCGTGCATACCGGCGAGTGCGAACTGATGGGCGATAACATCGGCGGGATCGCAGTCCATGCCGGGGCGCGGATCATGGCGAAAGCTGAGCCGGGCAGCGTGGTCGTTTCACGAACGGTGAAGGATCTTGTCGCCGGTTCGGGAATCAATTTCCAAGACCTGGGCCTGCACGAGTTAAAGGGCGTGCCCGGCGAGTGGCGACTCTTCGCGGCAAGCTAGATCGTTGAGAGCGGCGGGCTACTCTCCAATGATCTTGATCAGCACGCGCTTGCGGCGGCGGCCGTCGAATTCGCCGTAGAAGATTTGTTCCCACGGGCCGAGGTCGAGTTTGTTTTTGGTGATCGCGACGACGACTTCGCGGCCCATGATTTGGCGCTTGAGGTGGGCGTCGGCGTTGTCTTCGCCGGTGCGGTTGTGGCGGTAGGCGCCGGTCGGCTCGTGCGGCGCCAGTTTCTCGAGCCAGACTTCGTAGTCGTGGTGGAGGCCGGTCTCGTCGTCGTTGATAAAGACCGAGGCGGTAATGTGCATGGCGTTGACGAGGCACAGGCCGTCGGCCACGCCACTCTGGCTCACGAGCTCCTCAATCTTCGGCGTGATGTTGATGAACCCGCGCCGGTTCGGCACTTCGAACCAGAGATATTCGGTGAGTGATTTCACAACGATGGCTATTCTTCTGCGGACTCTGACTGAGTGGCGCAAGCGCAAATACAGTGCACGCGACCAGCGGTGCTGGTCGTCGCTATACGTGAGTCACGTATAGAGAAAAACCGCGCTGCACTCCAACTCCCCGATGCGAGAAGGGTTGAACTAAAGAGACCGCGCTCCAAGTCCCAACGCGAGGCGGATTGACCAAAGCGCGATTCGTTAGGCGGGCGACCCACGACGAGCCCTGCGCGACGAACACTACCAGGCCGGTACACAAAATTCCAGGTGGGACTTGATGCTATACGTGAGTCACGTATAGAATGGTTTCTTTGGCGATGGCTTTCGGGACACGACCTCATCACGCGGCATCAGCGCCTTGCGGCGCAATCGTTTCCGCTCCGGCTGCGCGCGTGGCGTGAGCGCCAAGAACCTTTCGCAGAGTGCGGCGGCGTTGAAGCTGCAGATCTCGAAGCGAACGCTGCAGGAATGGCGAGCAAGCTCGAGCGGCACCGCGCAGCTTTGCGCGCACCGCGGCCGAAAAGGCGATTCGTGTTTAGCGAATCGCTGGATGCTCCGAGAGCGTAATGCAGAGGCAAAACAGTTTTACGACTATACGTGACTCACGTATAGAACGCAATGGACTTCCGGCTCTCTGCGCAAGCGCCGCCGCCGTCTCGGAATTGGGTTAGTGTGTGGGTTAGTGTGCAAGTAGTGACAGGGAGTCGCGTGCGGCTCTAACCTCCAAGCGTGGTGCGCAGCGTGCGGATCGAATATGCGGGGGCGTTTTGTCACGTCATGGCGCGGGCCATGGCCGGCCAGCGACTTTCAAGATGAAGATTCAGGTGACTCGCGAGTCTATTCGCTGCGACTTGATCTGCCAACTTCACGGCGCGCCGGCCTAACGGAGGAACTCGTTTGGTTCGGCCAGACTAAACCCGGCCGTGTGCTCCGCGAAGTGGCGCAGCCAGAAGGCGTGCCCCGCTCCGAAGACGACCAGTACCCGATCGCCGGGGGCTGCGCGATCTGGGTCAGCTTGGCGAAGATTTTGGCCTTGCGCAGATACCAGGCGGCGTTCAAGTCCGCGCCGGGCTGTTTCCTCTGGTCTCCGAAGGCGAGCAGGCCCGCGCCTTCAAAATCCGCCCCGCCTTTGTCATTTCGGAGGGACGTAATTTCGGGCGACTGGCGCTATACGTGAAGCACGTATAGTCACGCGGAAAGTAAGCTCATCTTTCAAAGGCCGCCACGCATTCATCTCGTCAAAGGGTGCTTGTGCTATACATGAACCACGTATACGTTGGTTTCCAGAACCATGAGCTTTCAAACCAAACGCAAGATCATTCGGGATCGCCGGCGATCATCCGATGCATCCCGGAGAAGTTTGAGCGAACGCCTTTACGATTGGCGCAAGAAAAACGATCTCTCGCAGAGCGAGGCCGCTCTGAAGTTGAAGATTTCCAAGCGCACCCTGCAAGAGTGGGAACACGGTCGCTCCGAGCCCAGGCATCTGGCGATGGAAGCTGTCGGGGCGGTGATTGGTTGTTAAGGAGCATACCATCTACGAGCAGTCTTTGGCGGCGCTTTTGCGGCGATATACGTGAGTCACGTATAGTATGGCCGCGCGGAAACGGGAACCGAGGTGACCCGATGAAAAGAGCTAGGAACCCAATTCCACTTTTCGTGCCTCAGCGGTGGGCAAGGGATCCTTTTTCGTCTCGATCGCGCCCTGGCCGGATTCCTGCACCTTGCGCGCCTCGACCGCGTTGAAGTCGATGTCGGCCTGATATTCCGCCGGCACTTCTTCCTCCACGTAGATGGCGTGGACCGGCACTCGTCGACGCGGTCCTCACAGGTCGGAAGGATATTGTCATCAACTCGAACGTCTCCACAACGCAGCTCGCCACCTACCCATGGAATGAATTGCACTTAGTGGACACACCGGGCGTGAGGGCAGGGTTGGGCTCCGCTGTCGCGATACGCATCATGGCAAAAATCGTCAACCTGAGCGCCGTCACGCTGTGGCCAACAGCGCCAGGCAATCGCGCGGGTTGAGGATGCGGATGCCTTTGAACTGCTTCAAGACCAGCAAATCCCGATCGCCAGTGACAATGGCGTCGGCTCCGGCGGCAAGGGCGGTGGCGAGGATGATGTCGTCGTCGGGATCGCGACAGACGGGCTTCGGCAGCGGCGCGGTCTTTACCACGGCGGCATCGGCGCGCACGGCACGGATGACCTCGCGGGACTCGGCGCCGGTAAGGCGGGCCTTTGTGCGCAGCTTTTCCTGCAATTCGGCGAGGATGGCAGGCGAAACAACGATCTGCGCCCGCTCGAGGCACTCCTCGTAAAGCCCCGCGCAGACCCCATGCGCGAGGAAGGCGGAGAAGAGGACGTTGGTATCGAAAACGATCCTCACCCTGTCTTCACGAGATCACCTTGAAAACATCCTCGTCGGTGTGGAAACCCGCTTCCCGGCCTTTGGGCACGAGTTTCTCGCGCAAGCCGCGAAATCGTTCGATGGCGATCTGACGCCGCAGAGCTTCCTGCACGACATGACTGCGGCTTTTCCCGCTGCGTTTCACGAGGGCGGCCAGGCCGCGGTCGATCTCCTCCGGCAGGCTGACGGTCAGCGTGGTTCTCATGTATTGGTATCTATTACAGGAAGTGCCCCGCCGTCAAGGAAAGCCCTTTTTCAGCGCAAAGAAGCGCAGACACGCCTGCGCTGGATTGACTTCGAGGATGAAGTGATGGCGCGAGCGCAACACGGTTCGGCCAGCTGATGGCGAGGTCAATAACCCAGTTCCGCTTTCCTTTGCGCGGCGCTCGGCAGGGGATCCTTTTTCGTCTCGATCGCGCCCTGGCCGGACTCCTGCACCTTGCGCGCTTCGACGGCGTTGATTTCGATGTCCGCTTGAAAGTCGGGCGGAACATCCTCCTCCGCGTAAATGGCGTGGACCGGGCATTCATCGACGCAGGCCATGCAATCGATGCATTCCTCGGGATGAATCACGAGCTGCGAATCAATTTCGTAAAAGCATGCCACCGGACAGACGACGACGCAGTCGGTGAACTTGCACT
>JACCZO010000302.1 GCA_013695925.1 Chthoniobacterales bacterium | reverse complement strand
GCGCGGACTCGTCTGCAGGCACAGGCCTTCTGGGAGATGGTCGCCTTCCTCCTCAACGGCTTCATCTTCATCATGATCGGGCTCCAACTGCCCGGGATTCTGCGCAACCTGAGCCATGAACCGCTCTCCCGCCTAACGACCTATGGACTCCTCATCAGCGCCACCGTCGTGCTCGTGCGAGTCGCGTGGGTTTTTCCGGCGACTTATTTGCCGCGCTGGTTGAGCCCGAAACTGCGGGCGCGCGATCCGATTCCGCCCTGGCAGCACAGCGTGCTTATCGCCTGGGCCGGGATGCGCGGGGTCGTCTCGCTCGCGGCCGCTTTCGCGCTCCCGCTGCTCTTGCCTAACGGCGAGCGCTTCCCCGGCCGGAGCTACATCCTCTTCCTCACCTTTTGCGTCATCCTGGCGACGCTGGTTTTCCAGGGGCTGACGTTGCCGGTTTTAATCCGGAAGCTGAAAATCCAAGACGACGGCTCGGTCGACCGCGAGGAGCGCGATGCCCGGCTCCAAGCCAACGAAGCCGCGGTCGACTTCATCGAGCAGAAGGCGCTGGAAGAACATTTCCCCGAGGAAGTCATGGTCCGGGTGCGGGCCGAGTATTGCGATCGAATCGAGCAATTAAACGTCTGCTGCGAGGAGACCGGCAACCCCGGCGGAGTGATCGCGACTCCCATTTACCAGCGGCTGCAGCGGGGCGCCCTGCAGGTAGAACGCCGGACTATCATCGCGCTGCGAGATTCGCAAAAAATCAGCGACGACGCCCTGCGCCGAATTCAGCGCGATCTCGACCTGGCCGAGGCGCGCCTGGCCGGCGCTTAGCGTTTTTCTTGTCAAGCGCGCGGCCGATGTTATCAACAATCTTTAGTGAGGATTTTCTTGAAATGACATCGGCGGAAGCCACGCTGCCGCGGCGCTCCTTCGGGCAAACGATGCGGCCGGATTCGTGGTGGGCGCAGCCGCTCGTGATCTTTCTCGGGCTCGGCGCCTTCGTCGTCTATTCGACCTGGGCCGCTTTCCAGGGGCAGAATTATTATTTCGGACCATACCTGTCGCCCTTCTATTCGCCGGAGATTTATGGCGCCTCGCCACACAGTTGGTTGGGACCGAAACCGGGCTGGTGGCCAGCCTGGCTGATCTTTTCGCCCGCGCTGCTCGTGCTCTGGGCGCCGGGCGGGTTCCGGCTCACCTGTTACTACTACCGCGGCGCTTACTACAAATCTTTTTGGGCCGATCCGCCCGCCTGCACTGTAGGCGAACCGCGCAAAACCTACCTCGGCGAGCGCTCCTTCCCGCTCATCATGCAGAACGTGCATCGCTATTTTCTCTACCTCGCCCTGCTCTTCATCCTCGTCCTCGCGAGTGATGTCTGGAAGGCGATGTGGTTCGTAGATCCGGCGACCGGGACAACGTCGTTCGGACTGGGCGTCGGCACACTCGTGCTGGCGGTGAACGTGGTTCTGCTCGGCGGTTACACATTTGGCTGTCATTCGTTGCGGCATTTGGTCGGCGGATTTCTCGATCAGTTCTCAAAATCGCCCGCCTGTTACGGCGCTTATGCCTGTGTCGGCTGTTTCAATCGCCGGCACGGGCTCTGGGCCTGGATGAGCTTGTTCTGGGTCGCGTTTTCCGACATTTACGTGCGGCTCTGCTCCCTCGGCGTCTGGCACGACTGGCGGATTTTGTGAGTCCAGGTATGATTGTCTACGCCGCTCAGGCCGAAGGCGGGAGGAATAAGCGTGGCGGCGGGTTTGCCATCCGGGCGAAAAGCCTTTCCGTCCAAGCTGTCTGAAGGCTGGCGGATCGTGCTCGATCACACTTCCTGAGCGGCGCCGGGAACTTTAACCGCGGAGAACGCAGAGAAGTAGTGTAAAATCCTTCCCAGCCTCTGCGCTCTCTGCGCCCTTTGCGGTTAATCATTCCGCAAGGCGTTCCAGCAATTTCCCGTGGATCCCATCGAAGCCGCCGTTGCTGAAGATGGTGACGACGTCGTTAGGCTGAAGCAGGGGCACGAGGCGATCGAGGATCGCAGTCGCATCACGTTCATAAAAAGCCATCCGTCCGGCCTCGGCAATCGCCGCCACGACTGCTTCGGGGTCCAACCGCTCCTGGGCCGGGATCTGCTCGAGGGCCGCGATCTGCGCGATGAAAACGCCGTCAGCCAATTGCAGCGCTTCCGGCAATTGCTGCTGGAAAACGGCGCGCCGCGTCGTGTTGGAGCGCGGCTCGAAAATCGCCCAGAGCCGGTGTCCCGGGTAACGATGGCGCAACGCGCCTAACGTTTCCCGAATCGCAGTCGGGTGATGCCCAAAGTCGTCGATCACCGTCACCCCGCGCGCGCTTCCCCGCACTTCCTGCCGCCGCGCGATTCCTTCGAAACTGGTGAGCGCAGTCTGGATGACCTCGGGCGTGAGCCCATAAAACCGCGCCGCGACGGCGGCCATGGCCGCATTCCGCACATTAAATTCACCGATGAGCGGCGATTCGAAGCTCGTTTCCCCTAACGAAAAGCGAGAACCGGTCGGCGAGTAGCTGACGTCGCGAATTCGTTCCCCACAATTCTCCGAGAAGCCGACTTCCACAATCGGCGCGAGGCAATCCTGCGCGACTTCGACACAGTTCTGGTCGTCGCCGTTGAGCAGGATCATCCCGTTTTGCGGCACAATGTTGACCAGCCGGCGGAAGCTCAGCTTGACCGCGTCGAGATCGGCAAAAATATCCGCGTGATCGAACTCGATATTATTGATCAGGAGCAGTTCCGGCAGGTAGTGGATGAACTTCGAGCGCTTGTCGAAAAATGCGGTGTCGTATTCGTCGCCCTCGATCACGAAATACTTTGAGTCGTTGAAGAGCGCGCCCTGCCCGAGATTGCGCGGCAGCCCGCCCACGACATAGCCCGGCTCCAGTTCACCGACCGTCAGCATCCAGGTGAGAAGCGCGCTGCTCGTCGTCTTCCCATGCGTCCCGGTCACGACCAGGTTATGCCGGCCGCGCAGGAAAAACTCCTTCAGCACTTCCGGGAGTGAGAGGTAATAAAGTTTCCGGTTCAGGACTGCTTCCACTTCCGGGTTGCCGCGCTTGATCGCGTTCCCGATCACCACCACCTCGGCGTCGTCCGGGATGTTTTCCGCCCCATAGGGTTCGGTTAGCGGGATACCTCGGGTCCGAAGGAAGTCGGACATCGGCGGGTAAACCTTCTCGTCCGAGCCGGTGACGACGCAGCCACGATCGTGCAAGGCCACGGCCACGCCACCCATCGCCGTTCCACAGATGCCGAGGAAATGGAAACGTTGCGGTGCCGACTTCATCGCGCATCTCTAAGCCGACGCTAACGACTTTGCCAGTGCCGGAAGCCCACGGTGTAAGAGAAAAGTCACGAACTTGACGGTAGCGCGGCAGCCTGCGGCGGATAGATAGAATAATGAGACAGCCACTTCTGCTGTTCTCCCTGTTCATCACCGGCGTCGCTTCTGCGTTCGCGGCACCGCAAGCCGAAAGCAGGCCGACGCCTGGCGAAGTCTATGCCACCGCGAGCGACGGCACGCCCTTGACCTGGATCGTTTACACGCCGCCCGGGCGCGGGCCGTGGCCGGCTGTGCTCGTCATTCATGGAGGACTTTTCCTCGGCGGCGATGCATCCGAGAAGGGCCCGACGACGTGTGCGCAGGATTTGGCGGCCGCCGGTTACATCGCCTTTTCGATCAACTTTCGGCTGGCGCCACCTGGGAGTATCCCGGGGCAACGGTCAACAGGCCAATTCCCCGAGCAATATGACGACGTCGCGCTCGCGGTGCAGGCGGCACGGGACGATAGCCGCACCACAGGCAAGGTAGGCGCGGTCGGCGGATCGTCCGGCGCCACCCACGCCGTCTGGAATTCGGTCACGGGAAGACCGGGACAGGATCGCCTCGATGTCGCCGTCGCGATTTCCGGCGCCTATGATTTCTCCGATTTTAGCCCCGATCCCTGGCTTCCGGTTTTCATCGAGATAGTCACGAACTACGTCGGCGTCCCCTCGACCGACACCGCCGGGTTGCGGGCGGCGTCGCCGGCCTGGGTCGTGCGACGCTCGGTTCCGCCGCTTTTCCTGGTGGATTCGGCCGACGACATAATGCCGGAGGTGCAGCTCGACGACATGGTCGCCCGGCTCAATGCCAGCGGCGTGCGGAACTACGAGGCGATGACCATCGCGGGCAATTCCCATTCCTTTGCCAACTGGCCGGCAATCAAAAGCGACGCGCTCGCCTTCCTCGCCTCCAAGCTGAATGGCGGCGGGCGCTGAGACAATGAACGGCGCCTGAATCTTATGCTCGTCAGGCGAGACGCGGGAAGCGCCAGCGAGAGCACCAGAATAACGCCGCTACAGCGGCTGCGTCGCCGCGGCACTTGCGGATTTACCACAGAGGACGCAGAGGACGCAGAGATCGGAGGCCGGGTTTGCAACCCGGCACAGACGACTGACAAAGCCGTCCCCCCGGAGATCGCGGAGGAAGACCTTAATTCCTTCCCCCTCTGCGCCCTCTGCGTTCTCTGCGGTTGAACCTTGCCGCCCAAGCGTGGAAAGTCGGGCCTCTTCTCATGCGCATCCTTTCCGGCATCCAACCGAGCGGCGTTCTCCACATCGGGAATTATTTTGGCATGATGCGGCCCGCGATTGCACTCCAGGCGGAGGGTGAGGCGCTTTATTTCATTGCCAACTATCATGCCCTGACGAGTCTGCGTGATCCGCTCGCCCTGCGGGAAAATAGCCGGCGGGTGGCGCTCGACTTCCTCGCCTGCGGGCTCGATCCGGCAAAGGCGGCGCTCTTTCTCCAATCGGATGTGCCGCAGGTGACGGAGCTGGCCTGGATCCTGAGCACGGTGGCGCCGATGGGGCTGCTGGAGAGGATGCATTCCTACAAGGACAAGGTCGCGCGCGGGCTGCCGGCCTCGGTCGGGCTCTTTTCTTACCCGATCCTGATGGCAGCGGACATCCTTATTTACGACAGCGACGTGGTGCCGGTCGGGCGCGACCAGAAACAGCATGTCGAAGTGACGCGCGATCTCGCGATCAAGATCAACGAGGTTTATGGCGATATCCTGAAGCTGCCCGAGCCGCGCATCCACGCGCAGACGCAGACGGTGCCCGGCCTCGACGGCCAGAAGATGAGCAAGAGCTACGGGAATACGATCGACATTTTCGCGGAGGAAAAGGAGATGCGGAAACGGGTCATGAGCATCGTGACCGATTCGACGCCGGTCGAAGCGCCGAAGGACCCGGCCGCGACACCGATCGTGGAGCTATATTCGTTAGTCTCAACCCCGGAGGAAGCGGCCGCGCTGCGGGCAGCCTTTGCGCAGGGCGGGACGGGCTACGGCGACTACAAGAAGCAGCTCTTCGGAAAGCTGTGGGATTTCTTCGGCCCGATGCGCCGACGCCGGGAGGAGATTCTGGCCCAGCCCGATTATATCGACGAGGTCCTGGCGAAGGGCGCGGCGAAGGCGAACGCGATCGCGGGCGTGGTCATGGCGCGGGTGCGCGGCGCGGTCGGGTTATAAAACCTTGAGCGCGGCACGGACGCGGGAGTTTTCCTTCAGGTCCGCGAAAATGAGCCGGCCGCCGCCGGTCTGGAGCGCGCTCGAGACGACGACCGTCACGACTCGCCAGGCCGGGAATGGCGTTCCCCTGCGCTTCGACCGAGATCAGCGAGCCACCGCCGCAAAACGTGACCAAGACCACCCGGAGGGGATTGACGGTGAGGCGGGGTGTCATGCGGGCTAACGATTCGAGCGGCGGCGTGGCGGGGGCGTGTTTTCCGGCGGCGGCGCGATTTTGGCGGCTCTGTCGCGATAAAAAAGCACGCCGTGCCGACGCAGATTGCTGATGAGGGCGCGCAGATCGTTGGCCACGTCTTGATTTGTTAGCAACAATGGGATCAATCCGTCCCCTTTCGTGGCCTCGTTCAGGATCCGGCTGGCGGATTGGATGGTTTTCTGGGCGTCCGCCACCGCCACCTGGATTTTGTCCGCCGCTTCCTTCGCCGAACCCATCGTGCCATCGGCT
>JACCZO010000045.1 GCA_013695925.1 Chthoniobacterales bacterium | reverse complement strand
GTTTTGTGTGCGACCAGACCTATCGAGGAACGTCGGCGGGATCGGAGCCGGAAAATATTGCCATCACCAACAAGCTTCGTGCCCTTGTGCCCGACCAGCGCGGCCCCGGCGACACCGACCCGGCGCCGATCACTGCCACCGGCGTTTACCAGAACATCCACACCGTTGTGCCAGTCAACCTCTATACGTGGGGCTGGACGAGCACCCGAATGCCGAACTACGCTGAGACGAACAACATCGCCGCGCACATGGCCGCGCTGAACGCGGGCGGTAACGGTTACCCCTATGGCTCGATCATCGATCAGTTGTATCCGGTAGATGGAGGTTCGATTGACTGGGCCTACGGTGAGCTGGGCATGGCGGCCTTCTCCACCGAATTGAGCGGCCAGGACTTCCTCCCCTCCTACTCGTGCATAGATAATCCAGGTTGCGGCTCGTCGCTGGGTATCTGGCCTGAGAATCGGGGGATGCTTCTTTACCTGGCGAAGATCGCGCGCACACCTTATCTCACTTCGCATGGACCAGATGCCAACACCGTTCTCACCAATCCGGCATCCGTGTCGCAAGGCGTGCCATCACAGCTAACCGCCAGCATTAACTTCGCCTGGTCAAACAATGCTTTCAGCCAGAACGTGGGCGCAGCAGAATATTACATTGACACGCCTCCCTGGGCTGGCGGCATCGCCATCCCAATGAATGGCACGCTCAATTCTCCGACCGTGCCCGTCAACGCAACCATCAACACTGCCAGCCTGTCGGTAGGCCGCCACGTTATCTTCGTCCGGGGGCGGGGCGTGAACGACTTCCAGGGCTTCCAGACCTGGGGGCCGATCAGTGCGGCGTTTTTGGATGTAACTGGAGGGACTGCAACCCTGCTTAGCGCAGCCTCACGCGTGACTCATGGCTCCGCTGGCACCTTCGAAATTGCGATGCCGCTGACCAGCACATCCGGAGTCGAAGACCGGGTCGCGAGCACTTACACCGCGGTCTTCAACTTTGACGGACCGGTTACATCTGGCCAGGTTCAGTTGATCAGCGGAACGGCCACTGTTGGTGCGGTCACCTTCAGCGGCAATAGCATGACGGCCGCGATTACCGGTGTGACCAGCGCTGAGATCGTGACCTTGCGAGCGCTGAATATTAATGGAGATGGACTGCCCCACGGTGACGTGCCGTTTGGCTTTCTCGCTGCCGACGCCAATGCCAATCGCGTGGTGGATAAACCTGACCAGCAACAAATTAAAGGTCAGGTGAACCAGCCCGTGACGAGCGCGAACTTCCGCAGCGACGTCAATGCTGATGGTCAAATCAAGACTACCGACGCCAATCTGGTTAAGACCAACAAGGGCAACTCGATCCCGTAACTGGCGACCACTCGCGGCAGAACGGCTTGAAGCGCTCGTCGGTCTGGTCTTGTTGACACCTTGGCTTCCGAGAGGGGCCAGTTGTCCCAAATAGCCTTGCCGTTGGGGCCCGCCCCTTGCCTTTCTTTCTGGTGGCCAGGGTTTCGTTAGTCTTGTCGATGCCGGAGCCGCTAAGGCAGGGCGAGGAACTCTCGCGCGGTGCCGGCGAGGAGCTGCGCTTTGTCCTCGGGCGAGAAATCCGGCAGGGCGTCGATCAATTCGCCCGGGCACGCTTCGCCTAACGGGAAAGGATAATCCGATCCGAGGGCGATGCGGCGCGTGCCGAAGAGTTTGGTGAGGAGTCGAAGCGCGTCCGCATCGTGGACTAACGAGTCGACGTAGAACCGAGCCGGCTGGTGTTCGCCGCGCTCGTCGACGCGCGCGAGGTAATGACGCGGGTTGATCTTGTTCTCGATCGCGACCAGGTCGGGCCGGACGTTAAAGCCGTGCTCAATGCGGCCGATGGTGATCGGGAACGCTCCACCGCCGTGGGCGAAGGCGACGCGCAGATAAGGGAAACGTTCGAAGACGCCGCCAAAGATCATCGAGCAGATGGCGAGGGAGGTTTCGGCCGGCATGCCGACCAGCCACGGAAGCCAGTATTTCGGCATGCGGGTTTTCCCGACCATGTCCCACGGATGAACAAAGATGGCGGCGCCGGTTTCCTCGGCTGCGCTCCAGACGACGTCGAGCGAGCGATCGTCGAGATTGCGACAATGCTCCTGGTTGCAGTGTTCGTTGGCGTCGACGTGAGATCCGATCTGCACTCCGCGCAGACCGAGTTCCTGCACGCAGCGTTTTAGCTCGCTGGCCGCCATTTCCGGGTCTTGCATCGGGATCGTGCCAAGGCCGGCGAAGCGGGTGGGATGAGCCCTAACGACTTCGGCAATGTGGTCGTTGAGCTGGCGGGAGAGATCGAGGCCGTCGGCTGGTTTGGCCCAATAGCTGAACATGACCGGCACGGTCGAAAGCACTTGGACCGATACGCCGGTGCGATCGCATTCCTCGATCCGCCGCACCGGATCCCAGGTGTTGTCGCCCACTTCGCGAAAGAAGCGATCGCCCCTCATCATCCGCGCGCAACAGGGGCGATGATGCTCCATCCGCACGAATCCCGGATAGCCGTATCTCGCGTCAAGGTCGGGCCATTCGCGCGGCAGGATGTGAGTGTGGAGATCGATCTTCACGCGAAGTCAATCTGCGGCAAAGCCGTTCCCGCGCAAACCGCACAGGGTAGCGCAAGCTTCCAGCTTGCCGCCTCTTGCTCCTGCGAGCTGGAAGCTCGCGCTACCATCCCCGCGGGCAGCCGGTCAGCATCCCATCTCTTTGCCAGTCCCAAAAAATTGTCTCGTCAACTCGGCTGCGGCCTGCCATCCATCCCGCCCAACCCGTGCTCTTTAACTCGCTAACCTTCATCGTCTTCTTCGCCGTCGTGCTCGCGCTCCATTATGCGCCGCTGCCGTGGCGGACGAAAAAGATCAATCTCCTCCTCGCGAGCTATCTCTTTTATGCCGCCTGGAATCCGCCCTTTGTCATCCTGCTCTGGATCTCTACGGTGCTCGATTGGTTCGTAGCCAAACGTCTCTACGTGACCGAAGGAACGCGACGCCGTCGCCTGCTGCTGCTCGTTTCGCTCCTGGGGAATCTCGGCCTCCTCGGCTATTTCAAGTACGGCGGCTTTGTCCTGGAAAATTTCACGCATTTGCTGGCCGCCTTTGGCGTCGCCTATCGGCCGCCGTCGTGGGACATCATTCTGCCGGTTGGCATTTCATTCTACACCTTCCAAACCCTGGCCTACTCGCTCGATGTCTACCTCAGGCGTGCCAAGCCGGCCGACTCGTTCCTCGACTTCGCCTTATTCGTGACCTTTTTCCCCCAGCTCGTGGCCGGCCCGATCGTGCGGCCGGGCGATCTCATCCCGCAATTCGCCACGCCCAGAACCGCGACCCGGCCCCAGCTCGTCTGGGGATTGATGCTCATGACTCTCGGGTTATTTGAAAAAATCGTGGTCGCAGATGGACTCCTCGCGCCGGTCTCGGACAAGGTATTTGCGACCAAGGACCTGCTCCATCCGCTCGATGCCTGGCTCGGCACCCTCGCTTTCTCCGGCCAGA
>JACCZO010000283.1 GCA_013695925.1 Chthoniobacterales bacterium | reverse complement strand
CGCTACCCTAGTGCCGAAAATGGCGCACGCCGGTGAAGACCATCGCCATTTTGCGATCGTTGGCGGCGGCGATTACTTCCTCATCGCGGACGGAACCGCCCGGCTGAATCGCCGCCGTCGCACCCGCGTCGGCCGCGGCAATCAGGCCATCGGCAAAAGGAAAAAAAGCGTCACTCGCGACCGCGCTGCCCGCGAGGGAAAGCCCCGCTTCCTGCGCTTTCCATACCGCGATGCGCGAGGCATCGACCCGCGACATCTGGCCGGCCCCGATGCCAAGCGTGCGGTCGGCGCCGGCGTAAACGATCGCGTTCGATTTGACGTGCTTCACCACCCGCCAGCCGAAAAGCATCGCCGCCATTTCCTGTTTTGTCGGCGGACGTTTCGTCACCACCTTCGTTTCCAATCCTTCGAGTTCGGCGGTGTCCTTTTGCTGCACGAGAAGGCCGCCCCGGACGGAGCGCAGGTCCATCCGCGGCTTTTCGTTAGGCGTGGTCGGGCTGAGCGCTCGCATCAGGCGGAGATTTTTCTTTTTCTGGAGCAAGGCGCGCGCGTCGGCCGCGAACTCCGGCACGATGATGACTTCGCTGAAAATTTCGCTGATCGCTTTCGCGACCGGCAGATCGAGCGGGCGATTGCAGATGATGATCCCGCCGAACGGCGCCTGCTTGTCGGTCGCGAAAGCTTTCATCCACGCTTCCTTCAGGTCGGGATCGCTCCCCACGCCGCACGGGTTGGTGTGCTTCAAAATCGCAATCGTCGGTTCCTCAAATTCTTCGATCAGGTCGGCCGCGGCAGTGATGTCGAGGAGGTTGTTAAAGGAGAGTTCCTTCCCGTGCAGCTTCTCGAAATACTCCGTGAAATTGCCGTAAAGCGACCCGGCCTGGTGCGGAT
Organism: Chthoniobacterales bacterium; assembly: GCA_013695925.1. Lineage (GTDB taxonomy): Bacteria > Verrucomicrobiota > Verrucomicrobiia > Chthoniobacterales > UBA10450 > Palsa-1392. Next base: position 7,368 of record JACCZO010000283.1, on the reverse strand, counting down.
TTTCGCCGTAGCGCAGCCGGCTGACCAGCGAGAGCGAGAGTGAGAATGAAGTTTCGGTCTCCTGCTTCTCGTTCAGGAAACCGGCGATCGCGCGGTCGTAATCGGAGGTTTTGATGAAGGCCTTGATCGCGAGGCGCTCGCGCAATTTCAGCGTCGTCTCGCCCTCGCGATTGCGCATCTCGTCCAGCACCACGGCATAATCCGCCGGATCGACGATGACGGTGACGGAGTGATAATTTTTGGAAGCGCTGCGCAGGATCGACGGACCACCGATATCGATCTGCTCGATCGCTTCGGCCAGCTTCACGCCCGGCTTCGCGATGGTCGCTTCGAAGGGATAAAGGTTGATCACCACGAGGTCGATCGGTTCGATGCCGTGCTCGCGCGCCGCCGCCTCGTGCTCCTCGTTCCCGCGCACGAAGAGCAGTCCGCCGTGCACTTTGGGATGCAGCGTCTTGACCCGCCCATCGAGCATTTCCGGAAAACCGGTGAAGGCGGCAATGCCGCGCACTTTGACCCCGGCTTGCCGAAGCAGACTGGCGGTGCCGCCCGTGGAAACAATCTCTACGCCTTCTTTTTCTAGCTCCCGCGCGAAATCGGCCACGCCGGTTTTGTCGGAAACGGAAATCAGAGCGCGGGAGATTTTCATGAGGATTTTCGCTGCACGAGAAAGTAGGCGACGGCATACATCACCAGACCAAAAACCGCCGACAAGCTGAGGGAAAGAGCAAAACCCGGGAGATGGACAACGCCGGGATCGCCCGCATAAAGCGCGCGCCGGACGGCGGCCACACCGTAGGTGACCGGATTCAAATGCACCGCCCAAAAGATCCAGGAATGGGGATTGGTCGCGGGGAAAAGCGCGCCGGACATGAGCCAGAGCGGGATCAAAAAGACGTTCATGATGGCGTGGAAACCCTGGGTCGATTCCATCGGCCATGCGACGAGGAACCCGAGACCCGTCAGGCCGAAACCGACGACGAAGAGCGTCCCGAGACAAATCAAAATCCGCTCTGGCGAAATTTGGATTCCAACGAAGGGCGCGAGCAGAAGAAAGAGCAGCCCCTGCAAAAGAGCGAGGGTGGTGCCGCCGAGAATTTTTCCGCAAACGATGCTGCCGGGCGAGATGGGCGCGACGAGAACTGACTGGAGAAAACCTTCCCGCCGATCCTCGATGATCGAAATGGTGGAGAAGATAGCGGTGAAGAGCATGATCAGGATGAGCGTGCCCGGATAAAAATATTCGAGGTAACTGACCCCGTTAGGCGCGGAGCCGACGCGAAACGACGGTCCGATCCCCGAGCCGATGACGAACCAGAAAACGAGCGGCGAAAGGAGCGCCCCGATGATCCGGTTGCGCTGCCGGTAGAAGCGCACGATCTCGCGCTGCCAGAGGGTCGCGGTGGGTAAAAGAAAAAGGCCGGAGCGTTTCTCTCCGGCGCTGACGGCCGCGGCGCTCATTCCGGCCTAACGATCGAGCACGATATGCTTCGCCGCCGGGTAGAGGACGGGACAACAGCCGATCGTCTCGCAGAAGGCTTTACTGAAATGGCTCAGGCTGGAATAGCCAACCTCGGTCGCGGCTTCGGTCACGTTGTAGCGCCCGCTGCGCAGGAGCTCGGCCGCGCGTTCCATGCGCGCGTTGCGCAGGAACTGTGGAATCGTAAGGCCCACTTCGCGGGAGAAAATCCGGCTCAGGTAAAAGGGGCTGCAACCAACCTCCTGGCCGAGCGCCTCCAGGGTGGGCGGGTTCGCCAGGTCGCGCACGAGCAATTCCTTCGTTCGCACCACGCGATCGCGCGCCACTTTCTTTTGCCGCATGCAAAACATTTCCGGATCCTTCGGCTCGAAAAGAAAATGCGACATCAGCTCGAGCGCCTTGCTCTGGTACCAAAGAATGCGCGCCGCTTTCGGAACCGGCGGCTCGGCCAGGCTGGCCACGATTGCGCGCTGCTCAGCCGACATCGGCTGCGGCGCCGAAACGATACTTTGCTCGCGCTTCGGGAAAATCGCCGCGCGCATCGCCGGGGTCAGATCGGCCTCGGAGTTCGCCAACTGGCTCTGCAAATGCGCTCTCGAATATTCCAGGGTGACGAAACGATGATGATCGTGCGCCTGCCGCGTCGCGAGCAACGGCTCCGCCCCGACCGCGTAATAGCCGGAGCTGCTGGGACCGTAGTCATGCGTGGCGCTCCCGCGCCGGATCGCGCCCCGACCGTCGAGATTGAGACAAAACTCGATGCTGCTCGGGCGAAAACTCTCCGCCCAATCAAGCGGATGGCTGCTCTTAAAATCGTGCCACTCGAGGCTGACGCCCTGCTCCTCGAAGCTGCCGTAGAGCTGTTGCCAGCCGTGGCGCACGTTAGTCCACGCCGCGGGTGCCGGGATTTCGCCTGTCATTGCCGTGATTTTCGGGTGCTCACCGGAGAATGCAAGACTCGTCTCGCGCGGAGGCGATTCATTTATCCTGGAAGAAATCGACGAAGGAGCGGCGGACCTTGAAAAAAGTGCGCTTCACGTCGTCGCGCGCGAGGCGAAAAGCCTGCTTGATCCGGCGCTTGACGAAATTCTCGTCGTCGGGGTTGTCGTCCTGGTCGGCCTCGGCACCGTCCATGCTGGATTGTTCGTCGACCACGGCCCGATCACCCCCGGCGAAGAAGCCCTCCGTGCGCGTAATCGTTCCACGGTTGGCGCCGATGTGAATCGTCCCGGCCGGGTCGCCGTTCTGCCGCAAGAGGCTGATAATCCAGATCGGGTTGCCGCGCTCGTCGACCCGCAGGGTGTAATCGGCGGTGGCAAAGGTGACGTGCGACTTTTCCGCCGTCTGCTGGGCGAGGGTAAAGGCGCCGCTCGAGTCGAGATTGAGCTTCGAGGTATCGACGGTCGCGCCTAACGACCCCTCGACGGCCGAGCGCAACGGGGTGCGTTCCGAGATAATTTTGCCGTTGCTCACTTCCAGCTCGCGCACCCCGCCGCGCGCTTTTGGGTCATCGAGCATGATTTTCCAGGTCTCAGGCTGCGGATCGCCGTTCGTGCCGATGACCGAGATGACGCGATTGACCGAAGCGCGATCCAATTGGGTTCCGACCGTGCGGAGGGCCTGGTAGGCGGTCGGCCGTTCCTGCGCCAGGGCCGGGCCGGCGAGGAGGAGTAACAGAATGAACCATTTCGACATGCAAAATAGTGCACGCCTGGCGGCGATTTGCCAGCGCCGGTTGCGCTGGGTCTTGGTGGGGCGAGACTCCGTCGAGCCTGGGAGGGCGGGCGGATCCGCAGCGGTGCGCCGTCCCCGGCTCGACAGAGTCTCGCCCCACCGGTCCGCGAAAACTCGTTGCGCGCCGCCCGGAATTTGTCCAGCTTGGCACCCAACACGGGCGCGGCGATTGTTAGGCGCCTCGGCGCGATGAGGAAAACGAAGAAACAAATCGAGTTCTGCAGTCACACCGGAAATCTGGCCCTGATGCGCAACTGCGTGCGGCGCTTCCTTGAAAAGTTTCCTTTTTCCGAGCGACAGCGCACACTCATGGTGCTCGGCGTCGATGAGGCCTGCACGAATATCATCCGGCACGCCTATCATCTACGGGATGATCAACTGATTTCACTTTCGCTCGAAGGGACAACCGATTGCGTCTGTCTTCGCCTGCGCGACTACGGGAAGAAAGCGCAGCCGACCGCGATGAAAAGCCGACCGCCCGATTTGATCCGGCCGGGCGGGCTCGGGCTCCATCTTATCCGCAACGCGTTTGACCAGGTCGACTATGTTCTGCGCAGCCGCGGGACGGAGCTGGTTCTGACGAAAAATCTCGAGTGACGGCCTCTCTCTTGAACACGGATTACGCTGATTGCACGGACAGGGAGCGGCGGCCTTAGGCCGCCAATTTCTTTCCCATCCGTGTCATCCGTGTAATCAGTGGTTCATTCTTCGATATGACTCCGCCACCACCTGATCCGGCCTTCGAGATTTCGCTCCGGCCGCCGATGTTCAGCGAGTTCACCGGCCAGAAAAAGGTCTGTGAACGGATCGCGGTGCTCGTGCAGGCAGCCAAAAAACGGGGCGACGTTCTCGAGCATATTTTGCTCAGCGGCCCGCCCGGGCTCGGCAAGACAACGCTCGCCCACATCATCGCGAACGCGATGAGCGTGAACATCAAGAATACGAGCGGGCCGGTCATCGAAAAAGCGGGGGAGTTGGCCGGACTGCTGACGAGCCTGGAAAAGGGCGACGTCCTTTTCATCGATGAAATCCATCGGCTCCAACCGACGATCGAGGAATACCTCTACCCGGCGATGGAGGACTACAAACTCGACATCATCATCGACCAGGGGCCACAGGCGCGCAGTCTGCAATTGCGCCTGCCGAAGTTTACCCTGATCGGGGCGACCACCCGCTCCGGCATGTTGAGCGCGCCGTTGCGCTCGCGTTTCGGGATGACGGCGCGGCTCGATTATTACAGCGCGGAAGAGATGCAGAAGATCATCCTGCGCAGTGCCGGCTTGTTGAATGTCGAGATCGATCCAGCCGGCGCGGCCGAAATCGCCACCCGCACTCGGGGCACGCCCCGGACGGCCAATAACCTCCTCCGCTGGGTGCGCGATTATGTGCAGGTGAAAGCGGATGGCCGCATCACAGCCGAGCTGGCGGACCGAGCCCTCACGATGCTGGAAATCGATCGCGATGGTTTTGACGAATGGGACAAGCGCATCCTCGAAACGCTGATCCACAAGTTCAACGGCGGCCCGGTCGGGTTGAACTCGCTCGCGGTCGCGGTGGGCGAGGAAGCCGGCACCCTGGAAGAAGTGAATGAGCCGTATCTGATCATGGAAGGCTACCTCAAGCGCACGGCGCAGGGCCGGGTCGCCTTGCCTAACGCCTACCGAAAACTGGGGATCAAGCCACCGGTCGGTCCGCAGAGCGAGCTGTCTCTCGGGTAGGGTGGGCGTCTCGCCCGCCGGCGACCCCGAATGCCTTCGGGGTCGCGAACTTTTTCTGCCCGCGCCCTTTCTCAAAGACCGTTTCGGCAGGATGCCGAAACCGGCGGGCGGGACGCCCACCCTACCCGAGATGCTGTGCTACGTTCGTTCAATGTCACCGGACGACTTCTTTCCCGAAACAGCCCGCATCCTTACCGTGGCGGAGCTGACCCGCTCGATTCGCGGACTGCTCGAGACGCGTTTCGGGGCGGTCTGGGTGCAGGGCGAAATTTCCAACTACAAGAAACACCCTTCCGGACACCAATACTTTACCCTCAAGGATCAGCGCGCCGCGATCTCCTGCGTGATTTTTCGCAACACCCTGCCGCCTTTTCCGAGTCCGCTGGCCGACGGCATGCAGGTGCAGGTCTATGGCGGTGTCACCGTATTCGAAGCGCGCGGGCAGTACCAGCTCAACGTCCAAATCCTGCAGTCACGCGGGCTCGGGTTGCTGCAGGCGAAGTTCGAAGCCCTGAAACGCAAACTGGAGGCGGAAGGTCTCTTCGAACAGGCGCGGAAACGCGCGCTTCCGAAATTTCCGCGCCGGATCGGAATCATCACTTCAGCGAGCGGCGCCGCGATCCAGGATATTCTCAACGTCCTGCAACGGCGCGCGCCTAACGTCGAGGTGCTAATCAGCCCGGTGCGGGTGCAGGGCGCGGGCGCTGCGCTCGAGATCGCGACCGCGATTCGCGAGCTGAGCGCGCCTAACCCCGAAAGCTTTCGGGGCTGGAAAACGCTCGACGTCTTGATCGTGGCGCGCGGCGGGGGCAGCATCGAGGATCTCTGTGAATTTAACGAGGAGATCGTAGCCCGGGCGATCTTCCACTCACCGATTCCAGTCGTCTCGGCGGTCGGTCACGAAGTCGATTTCACGATCGCCGATTTTGTCGCCGACCTGCGAGCGCCGACCCCGAGCGCGGCGGCTGAGCTGATCGTGCCCGATGTGCGCGACCTCGAACGACGCGTGCGCGAACTGCAAAATTGCCTGGGCAAATGCTGGCGCGATTTTCTCTCTCGCGCCCGCAGCCGGCTGAGTGCTGCCTCGGAGAAGGCATTGTTCCGCGAATTGAGCGGCCGGCTGCGCGACGCGCAGCAGCAGCTCGATTTCGCGAAGGAATCGATCGCCCGCAGCCTTGAGCGCCGCCGCACCTTGGAACGCACCCGCCTAACGAATGCCCTCCTGGCGTTGAAGGCACACGACCCCGCTCGCGAGCTGGCCGCCCGGCGTCAGCGGCTGCGGGAGATACGCCGCCGTCTGGCCGAATGCTCGAAACAGCGCCTAACGGTAGTGCGCGAGCGCTGGGACCGGGTCGCGGGGATGCTGCGCATCCTCGGCCCACAGGCCACCCTCGAGCGCGGCTACAGCATCACTTTGAATGCCAACGGCAAAGTGATCCGCCGGCTGGCAGAAGCCAAAACGCGGACGCAGGTAAGAACCCGCGTCCGCGATGGTGAATTTGAATCTACGGTGAGTTAACCGGGCCGCTTATTGCGGGTTCAGAATCGGATTGGCGGTTGCGTCCAGCCAGTCAGTAGCTGAGGCGAAAAGGTCCTGTCCCGTGGTGGTGCCCGGCTTTTTCACAGATTTGGAGGTAGGGTCAACCTTCATGATCTGACCACTGGCATCGGCGAAAATAACAATCGCTTTCTTTGCCGCCCAAACTCCGCCTTTGAGTGATTTGTTCGTTTCGTAAGTTGGGGCTCCAGCTTCTACGAATCCATCACAAAGCAGCGGGAAGGCCGGATTCGAAGTATCGGTGAGGCCGGCAACGTAAGCGTAAGTGTTTTCTCCTGCGTCAAGAGTGTCGGTCTTGGTCCCTGCGTCGGCAGGATCGATCTTGTTGTCAGGATTCTTCGGGGTCCATTTCGAAGAAGCGACGGTAAAAACGTCTTCACTCTGCAGGTAGTTGGGGAAGAGCCACCAGAACGCTTCGTTGGAATTGGTTGGCAACGCGTCCGGCGCCCCATTGTAATCAGCGGCTGGTGGCTTGGAGGGATAGAAACCATTGTTATCGCTGGCGAAGAGTTTCGCGGCGATGCCGATCTGTTTGGCGTTGGAGAGGTCCTTGGTTTGGTTGGCGCGTTCCGTAACTCCGTTAAAGACCGGCAGCGCAATGCTGGCCAAAATGGCGATGATCGTGATCACGACCAGGAGTTCGATGAGTGTGAAGGCTGAGTTGTTTTTTTTCATTTGCGGTGGTTGTCGGGCGACAGTGCGCAATTACCGAAAAACCGTCAATAACAAAATTTGGAAGTCCGTTAACCGAGGTAGTGTTGGTCAATTGTCAGTTAGGAGGTCGAGGGGATGAAGGCCAACCGGGGTTTACTTTGGTTTTGGCTAAAGCGGTTTTGATCCACCAGTGGTCCCAATCAGCGGGATGGCTCTGGAGCCAG
>JACCZO010000281.1 GCA_013695925.1 Chthoniobacterales bacterium | reverse complement strand
AAGGCATGCCATCTTCTCCTGACGACCTAGCCCCCTTGCTAACAACATCGGACCGGGTTTCACACCAGTAATCTCGAACACCGCAGGGTAAATTTAGAAAGTTGTCGATAGAGAGCTGAAAGTAGACGCGAAAAGGTCTTTGAACCTTCAACTCTCAAGCAACAACTCTCCGACTCCTCAAAGAACTATTCGCGCAGTTCCACGCGCAACTGGTTTCGCAACCGCTCGCGAATCCGGTCGTGCGCGGCACTTACTTCATCGGAAGTCAGTGTCCGGTTTTTGTCCAAGTATGTCAATGAATAGGCGAGCGATTTTCGACCCAGACCGAGATGCTCTGCGCCTTTTCCGCCGAAAAGATCGAAGAGCTCAACCGTCGCGAGAAGCGGTTCCTCTGCTTCCTTGATCGTCGTTAGAATGGCGTCGTGACTCAAATCCTCTGGAGCGATGAGCGCGATGTCGCGCCCGATCGAGGGGAAGCGCTGCAGCTCGCAAAACTGGCGCGCGCCCGAGGAGGCTGCGAACTCGTTAGGCAAATCCACTTCCGCGACAAAAACCGGGGCGCTCGCGCTCCTTTGCGCAGAGGCGAGCTGGCCCGCAACGCCCGTGCGTTGCTCATCAAAAAATACTTCGGTGGCGAGCGCGAACTCAGCCCGCTCGAGAAGACGGAGCGTGACTTCTCCCAAACCGGCCGCGGCCAGCGCGCCCTTTAGATCAAAGAGATCGAGCGAGCGAGTCGGGCCGCCGCGCCAATGCGTCGCCCCGCCGGCGGCTCCGCAGAGAAGAAGAGCAAGCCGCCGGATTTCTTTGCCGTCAGGCGGAAGGAAGACGCGGCCGATTTCGAAGAGCCGCACGCTTTTCGCGCCCGCCCGCACGTTCCGCTCCAACGCGGCGATCAGGCCGGGGAGCAGGCTCGGCCGGAGCGCGACGTGATCCTCGCTTAACGGATTGCGCAGCTCCACCGCGGTTTCGGCAAACCCCGAGCCTAACGTTTGCCGGCCGACGAGCGCGGCGGTGCGCGCTTCCGAAAAACCGCGCGCGACCAGCCGCTGGCGCAACTGCATTTCAAAATCGTAGCGGCGATCGGCCTCCGAAACCGGAGTGAAACGGCTGCGATCCGCGGCTGGGATGCGGTTGATCCCGAAGACGCGCACGACCTCCTCGATCAAATCCACCTCGCGCCGCAAATCGGAGCGGTAACTCGGAATGCGCCAGCTCGCCTGCGCCTCGGTCGCGCCGAGTTTGTGCACGCCGAAGCCTTCCAGGATTCGATCCACTTCTGCCGGCGGGACCGCAACCCCGAGAAGTTCGTCGCAACGCGCATAACGAAGGCTGAAGCCGGCAGGTGGCGCGGGCAAAGTGCCGGCGGTGATCGTTTCGCCGGCCGGTTCGCCGCCAGCAATCTCGTGGATTAATTGCGCGGCCCGTTCCGAGGCGCGCAGGACCATTCCGGGATCGACGCCCCGCTCGAAACGATAACTGGCGTCGCTCGGGAGATTCAATTCGCGCGCCGTGCGGCGAATGTTGGCCGGCAGAAAATAAGCGCTCTCGAGCAGGACGTTGCGGGTCGTGTGGGTCACGCCGGTGTCTTCGCCGCCCATCACCCCGCCGATCGCAACGCCGCGGGCGGCGTCGGCGATGAGCATGTTTTTGGGCGAAAGGCTGTAAGTGCGTCCGTCGAGGGCCAGGAATTTTTCGTCAGGCTGGGCGAGCCGGACGTTGATGCCGCCTTCCAGCATGTCGGCATCGAAAGCATGCAGCGGCTGGCCGATTTCCAGCATCACGAAATTCGTGATGTCGACGATGTTGTTGATCGCGCGCAGCCCGACCGCCTCGAGTTTGGCGCGCAGCCAGGCGGGGCTCGGGCCGACGGTGATTTTCTCGATCCGGCGCGCGGAATAAAATGGACACTCGTTAGGCGAACTGATCTTCACCGCATCGCCGGTCACGGTAAGCGGCTCCGCAATCGAGAGCTCCCGCAGCGGTTTCCGGGTCAGGGCCGCGATCTCGCGCGCGAGGCCGTAGTGACTGAGCAGGTCAGCGCGGTTGGGTGTGATCTCGACGTCGAGGATGGTGTCGTTAGGGAAAAGTTCGCCGATCGGGGCGCCGATTTTTGCTTCGGGGGAGAGAATGAGGAGACCGGCGGCGTCCTCCGCGAGGCCGAGTTCCTTCGCACTGCAGAGCATGCCCTGCGACTCGACGCCGCGCAGCTTGCTCGCCTTGATCTGGAAATCGCCCGGCAGGACTGCGCCCGGCTGGGCCAGCGGCACCTTGTCGCCGACCTTGTAATTTTTGGCCCCGCAAACGATCTGGCGCGGCTGCCCGCTGCCGTCGTCCACCTGGCAGACGCTGAGGCGATCGGCGTTGGGATGCTGCGCGGAAGCGGTGATCTGCGCGACAACAACCTGCGCAAAATTCGCGCCCCGGTTCTCGATCCCCTCGAGCTCGACCCCGGCGAGGGTGAGCAAATCGCTCAGCTCCGCGACGTCCTCAGGCAACTCGACAAATTCACCGAGCCAGTTAAGAGAAAATTTCATCGTTAGCGTGGCGCGACGTTTCCGGGGAGCGCACGCGCCTCGCGTGCCGTTTGCGGCGCCCCGCCGCAAACACCGAGCGACGTCTGGCAGCCAGAATAAGTTCGTGATGGCGAGGCGCCATCACCAGCACGCGAGGCGCGTGCGCTCCCCAGAGTTGTGCCGCGCCGCTTCATCCTGCGAACTGCCCCAAAAAACGCAGATCGTTCTGCGCGAAAAGGCGGATGTCGGGGATCCCGAAAAGGATCATCGCGAGCCGGTCCATCCCGAGGCCGAAGGCGAACCCGGTCCACTTTTCCGGGTCGTAGGCGGTATCGCTGCGGGCGCGATTCACTTCTTCGTAAACCGCCGGGTGCACCATCCCGCAACCGCAGACCTCGATCCATTTCTCGCCACTTTTGAGCGCCCTGGATTTCACGTCGATCTCAAAACTCGGCTCGGTGAACGGAAAATAATGCGGCCGAAAACGCACCGCCGTGTCCGGCCCGAAAAGTTCGCGCAGGAAATATTCGAGCGTGCCTTTCAGATCCGCGACGCTGACCCGCTGGTCGACGTAGAGGCCTTCGATCTGATGAAATTGCGCGCTGTGGGTCGCATCCACTTCGTCGCGCCGGAAAGCGGCACCGGGCGCGATGACGCGGATGGGCGGCGGGGCCGATTCCATGGTGCGGATCTGCACGGTGGAGGTGTGAGTGCGGAGGAGCCGGCCGTCGGGCAAAAAGAAGGTGTCCTGTTCGTTGCGCGCGGGATGGTCAGGCGCGGTATTGAGCGCGTCGAAGCAATGCCATTCGTCCTCCACGTCCGGGCCTTCGGCGAGGGCGAAACCCATCCGGCGGAAAATTCCGATCGCGCGGTCGAGCATCTGGGTGAGCGGATGGAGCGCGCCGATGTCGTCAGGGGTGCCGGGCAGAGAGATGTCGGTCGCGGCCAGGGCGCCGGATTCTTTGGCCGCGCGCAGCTTCTCCCCGGCTTCCCCAAGCGCGCTGGTGACGGCGCTGCGGACCTGGTTGAGGAGCTTCCCGACAACCGGCTTTTCCTCTTTCGAGAGCGACTTCATCTGCTCGCCCCAGGCTGCGATGGAGCCGCTCCGGCCAAGGTAGCGGACCCGGACGGCGTCGAGCGCTGATTCGTCGGTCGCGGCGGCAACGTCCGCCAGAGCGGAATCGCGCAGTTCTTCGAGCGGATGCATTTCTGTAGCGTCCGCTGTCTCAGCGGACCACCCGTTCATGCGCTGAGACAGCGCACGCTACAAGTTTAGGCCGCGGTTTTTTTCTTTGGCGCGCCCGATTTCTTCTCGAGCGCGCTCTTCACCTGCTCGATGATGCCTTTAAAGGCGACCGCGTCGTTGATTGCGAGGTCGGAAAGGATCTTGCGGTCGACCCCGATGCCGGCGGCTTTGAGACCCTCGGCAAAACGGCTGTAGGTAAGCCCTTCGGCGCGGGCGGCGGCGTTGAGACGCTGCACCCAAAGCATGCGGAAATTGCGCTTGCGCGTCTTGCGGTCGCGGTAGGCCCAATACTTGGCCTTCATCTGCGCGTCTTTCGCGTAGCGGAAAAGTTTCGATCTGCGGCCCCGGTATCCCTTGGCGGAATCGATGACGCGTTTGCGGCGCTCGCGACTGGCGGGCGCGTTGGTGGCTCTTGGCATGTTGTTATTCCCGTATCACTTCGGGACTCCTGGTTCAGCGAATTGTTCTTTACCGTGTGAGACTTGCCCGACCTCATTCGCTGATTCGGCCGGCTCTTGCGAGCCCGGACCAGGTGGGCAAAGAATTCCGCGCGACCAGCGCAGCGGAGGCCCATAGTAAACCCGAAGCGCTGTTGCTCAAATCGTTTTTCTGCGAGGCTGCTCCGGTTTCCGAAAACAATGAAAAGCCTCCTGCGCAAGCTGCACCTCATCCCGGACGAGCGCGCGCTCAAGGAAGAACGCCGGGCGGAGAAGGCGGCGCGCAACCAGGTGCGGCCGAACGCGCGGCTCCCCTATGCCGATCACATGGCAAACCTGCTCGCGAAAAACGATCCCGGGACGGCCATGTCGCTCGCGGTCGGCGGCGACTACGAGCTGATGGGGGAAGCGCTGCGCGAGCGACTCGTCCGGTTCGGTCTCCAGCCTAACGACTACCTGATCGACGTGGGCTGCGGCTCCGGGCGGCTGGCCTTTGCCCTCGCCCGTTCGCCTTGGCGCGATTCGCTGCGCTATCTCGGGATCGATATTGTCCCCGAGATGCTCGCCTTCGCGGCGCAGAAATGCGCGCGACCGGGCTGGCGCTTCGAGCTCGTCGCGGAGCCGAAAATTCCAGAAACCGATGGCGTGGCGCAGATGGTTTGTTTCTTTTCCGTTTTCACTCATCTGCTGGAAGAGGAATCGTTTCTTTACCTCGAGGAAGCGCGCCGCGTGCTGCAGCCCGGTGGACGGATCGTCGCTTCCTATCTCGACATCGCGGAACCAAGTCATTGGGAGATTTTCGAGGCCAACGTGCGCTCGGCCCGTCTGCGGCAGGAGAAGCCGATGGATATTTTTCTTTCGGAAGATTTTTTCGCCGTCTGGGCGAAGAAGCTGGACTTGGAGATCCTGGAAGCCCGCGCCCCGGATTGCGGGCAGCGGACCTGCATTCTGCAAAAACGTTAGGTGCCTCGACGCCGCCAGAGCAACAGGCGAGCAACCCAACACCGGCGCCGCCGCACCCTAGCCGAGCGGGATCTGGCAGCTGGGGCAAATGAATTCATCGCGCACCCGCGCAAACTAAATTGGAATTGGCCGGGAGCGGAAGCTTTCCTAGTATCCGGACGTGCATAACCTTCGCCGCCATCGCCTGCTCATCCTCCTCCTGATTTGCGGCTTCTGGACCGGACTGATTCTGCTCGGGCGGCAATGGCCGAGCGCGCCTTTTATTTCCGCCCCCTGGCACGGCGAGCAGGCCTTCGAAGATTTGCTCCGGCGCGAAGGGCGCAAAACGCCAACCCGGACCGATTTCGTCCTGCTCGGGATCGACCAGAGCACGCTCGAGCTGCCGCCTTTTTCGCCCGAAGAGTTGGCGAACAATCGCGCTTTCCAGCTCATGACCGAGCGGCCCTTTCCCTGGTCGCGCGAAGTCTGGGCCATTCTCCTCGATAAACTTTTCGCGGCCGGCGCGCGGCTCGTCCTGTTCGATCTCGTTTTCAGCCCGCCTAACGACGGCGACCCGGCCTTCGCCGCCGCCCTCGCGAAGTATCGCGACCGGGTCGTGCTCGGGGCCAACATCGACACGGCCAAGCTCCAGATCATTACTCCCAACACGACTCTGATCCCACCGCCGCAGACTTCTGATCCGCGGGTCGGCTACGTCAATTTCTGGCCGGACATTTATGTCGATAACAAGGTGCGGGCGGCGGCCTTCACCACCTCGGAGCGGCAGCTCGCCGGGCAGGACCCCTTCCCCGGCGACGAGGTCTTCGTTTCCTTCGCCGGGCGCGGGCTCGAGCAGTTAGGTCATGCTGCCGATGTGCCGCGCGATCAACGCGCCCATCTTCTGCGTTTCAGCGAAGTGGACGCCTACCCGCCGCGCACGCTTTACGAGGTGTTCGATCCGAAACTTTGGAAAGCCAATTTCGGGAACGGCGAATTTTTCAGAGACAAGGTAGTGATGATCGGAGCGGCCTCGCAAATCGCGCACGACGTGGTCGTGACTCCGCTCAATCAGAACACGCTGGGGGCGGCACTCCATCTCGAGGCGATGGCGGCGGCGCTCGGGCATCAGTTCCTGCAACCGACTCCGCCGCGGTGGATGTTTGCGCTTGTCGGCGCGGGTGGAGTCTGCGCCTGGCTTCTGATCGCTTTCGTTAGGCGGCCGCTCTTCTGTCTCATCGCCCTGCTCGGATTGAGCGCGCTTTATTTGTTCGCCAGTCGCCTCGCCTATGATCGCGCCGGTTTTCTCCTCCTCACCGTGCCGGTCCTGAGCGCGTTTCTGCTTAGCGGCGCGACTTCTCTGGGATTCGAGTATGTCCTCGAACGGATCGAAAAATTGCGGACCCGGCGCACGCTCGAGCGCTATGTCTCGAAAAATCTGGTCAAGGAAATCCTCGATAATCCGGGCAGTTTTTACAGCAGCCTGAAAGGGGTCCGCATCCCGGCGACGGTTTTATTTTCCGACATAGTCGGGTTCACCAGCCTGACGGAAAACGCAGACCCAGAAGCGCTGGTCAAACAGTTGAACGAGTACCTCAGCCGAATGACCGCGGCGGTCTTCGAGAACGGCGGGACGCTCGATAAATTCATCGGCGACGCGGTCATGGCGGTGTGGGGAAATGTGCACAGCCGCGGACCGGTGGAAGATACGCGGATGGCGGCCCGGGCCGCGCTCGCCATGCGGCGCGAGCTGCAGGTGTTAAATCAGCGCTGGCATTCCGAAGGGATCGCGCCGTTTGCGATCGGGATCGGAATCAACCAGGGCGACGTCCTTGGCGGAAACATCGGGTCGCAGGAGAAAGCCGATCCGACCGTGATCGGGGACGCCGTCAACCTCGCCTCCCGGCTCGAAGGCCTGACGAGGACCTACGCGGTCGACATCATTCTCGGACCGACCGCGACTGAGTTTGTGCGCGAAGAATTCCATACCCGCTCGGTCGCGCGCGTGCAGGTAAAGGGAAAATCGGAGCCGGTCGAGATCGCGACCTTGATCGGCGAGCGGACTGAAAAGATCGACCCGGATCTGCTGCGGCATCTCGAAACCTATGAGGAAGGTCTGCGGAGATTCCGGGAGCGTGATTTTCAGGGCGCAAAAATCCTCTTCTCGCAATTTCTGGAGTTCTACCCGACCGACCACCTGGCGAAAATGTATTTGGAAAAGGCGCTCGAACACGAGGTCGCGCCGCCGGATGAGCATTGGAACGCGGTCGAGGTTTTCAAGAAGAAGTGAGCGCTCAAGTTCTTGCCCTGTCTGCCTGCACCTGATACTGCTCTACGCCATGCCGAAAATTTCCGTTTCTCTGGAAAACTCCCGGGCCGCGTACGAATTGACCGAGGAACGGGTCACGATCGGGCGCGGCGCCGACAACATGCTCCAGATTGACGATCCGTCGGTCTCGGGCCGCCACGCGCAACTGCTCCTGATCGATCAGCGCTACCAGCTAAGGGACCTCGGCTCGACCAACGGCACGAGGGTCAACAGCGAACTCGTGACCGACACTTTCCTCCGGGTTGGCGATCGGATTCGGTTTGGAAAAGTGGAGGCGCGATTTGAATCGGACGCGACGGGCGAAGCCCAGCCGTTGCCCGAGGCGGATGAGATCGAGGCGCGCCCGGCGGAGACAAGCGAAAAGCCGGCTGACTTCGCGAACGCTTCGCCTTTCCCGAACCGGCAGAAGGAGAAGGACAAACTCGCGACTATCATTCTGGCGGCCGCGGGGCTGGCTGTGCTCGCCTTTCTCGTCAGCATGCTCGGGCTTCTTCAAATTCACGGGCCGCTGTAGAGGGCTTCGCTCTGCGAAGCGCGGGTCGCCGGGTGATCGGCCTAACGACGATTACCCCCGCGCCTCTCAGAGGGAGGCGTCGACAGATAACGCGCACGAATTTCGTCAGGCGAAAGGCCGGCCGCGCGCAAGATCCGGAGGCTGAGCGCGTCATCGCGTTTGGCGAGACGCTTGCCTAACGAATCGACGATGAGCGGAAGATGACAGAATTCCGGCGGCGCCAAAGCAAGCGCACGGTAGAGCAGCAACTGCCGAAAGGTCGAGCGCAGCAGGTCCGCCCCGCGCACGACTTCGGTGATCTGCATGGTGGCGTCATCCACCACGACGGCGAGTTGGTAGGCCGGCACGTCGTCCTTTCGCCAGACGACGAAATCGCCAAATTCAGCTCCCGCCACCGACCGTTGCGGGCCGGCGCAGTGGTCGTGAAATTGCATCGCTTCCGCCCCCGGAACGCGAAAACGCCAGGTCACACCGGCCGGATTCTCGTGTTGCGGGATCGTTAGGTCAGCGGGCCGGCAAGTGCCGGGATAGATCGGTTCTTCATCTTCAGCATGGGGCGCACCGGCGGCGCCCAGGACATCGCGGCGCGTGCAGGTGCAGGGATAGATGAGCCCGCGATCGCGCAGCTGTTTCCATGCTGCGAGATACAGCGGCCGGCGTTCGCTTTGCAGAACGGGCTCTGCTTCCCATTGGAAACCAAACCATTCGAGATCTTCCAAGATCGCGGTGCGAAATTCCGGCCGGCAACGATCGCGATCCAGGTCCTCGATGCGGAGGAACAACTTCCCGTTCCGCGCCCGCGAGCGTTCCTGCGCCCGCCAAAAGGTGACGGCGTGGCCGACATGCAGATAGCCGGTGGGCGAAGGCGCGAGCCGGCCGCAGTAGGGAGTTTTCGATTGCAATCTTCAGAGTTCAGATTGAAAGGCCGTTCCCGGCAACCCGAAATCAATTTTGCAATCATCCAGGCGGCTTCTTCTTTTCGACATCGACGGCACGCTGATCGACTCCGGCGGGGCCGGCATCCAGTCGCTCAAGGATGTGCTGCAACAACAATTTGGCATTTCGGACGACCTGCGCGGAGTGGAGATCGCGGGCAAAACCGACACCGGCATCGTGCATCAGATTTTGCGCAAGCAGAACATCGCCATCGACGAGGCGACCACCGCGGCGTTCCTCGACCTTTATCTCCAATTTCTGGCGCGGGAACTTCCGCAGCGGAAAGGAAAGGTCCTACCGGGCGTGGAGGAATTGTTAGGCCGGCTGCGCGCGCGGCCACAAAATGTGCTTGGCCTTCTCACCGGCAATCTGGCCCGTGGCGCGCAACTGAAACTCTCGCATTACGGGCTCTGGGATTTTTTTGAGTTCGGCGCCTTTGCCGACGATCACCACGATCGAAACGAGCTGGGGCCTTTTGCCCAGAGGCGGGCGCGCGAAAAACACGCGCTCAATTTTGCCGGCGCGGAGATCGATGTGATTGGCGACACACCGCACGACATCGCCTGCGGTAAGGCAATCGGCGCGCGCACGATCGTAGTCGCGACCGGGAGCTTCACGCGCGAACAACTGGCCGCGCATAAACCGGATCGGATCCTGGATGATTTTTCTGAAGTGGATGCGGCGATAGCGAATCTGGATTGGTGATCCGCTCTTGCTCCTGCTCCTGCTCGACGCTCCTATCGATTACGAGCACGATTACGAGTAAGAGCACGAGTGGGAATTGACGGGAGCGGCATGAGTGACACACTCTTTGCCACTGTCATGCCCAAGACCGAACCGAGCATCCTGCCTTTGGAAGGCGAAATTGACTTGCACGTGTCGCCTCAGATCGGCACTTCCCTGGCCAACCTGATCGCCGCCAAGCCGCCTCTATTGGTCGTCGACCTCTCGAAGGTAAGCTACATCGACAGCTCGGGACTCGCCGTCCTGATCGAGGCGATGCAAAACGTCGGCAGCTACGGCGGCAAATTCGCGCTCTGCGGTCTGCAGGACGGCGTGCGCCCGATCTTCGAGATCGCGCGGCTCGATCAGGTCTTTCGAATTTTTCCCGACGCGGCCTCGGCCCTCGGCAAGTGATTCAATACGGCGAGCGTCCGCTCGACGTTGACGGCAATGTCGAAGTGCCCGGCGCGCTCCAAGACGGCGGGACGCGCATTTTCCCGGCGGCCGGGATCGGCCCAATAACGTAATTCGGAGCAGATCTGCTCGACGTTCGAAGGCGCATCGAGGATCGAGCCATGGACGCGATGCTCGACGATCTCGCTAAAGCCGTTGTCTCGCGTGGTGATAACGGGCAACCCGACCGCGAGCGCCTCAAGGCAGGCGTTGGAGAATGGATCGTAATGGGTCGGCAAAAGAAAAATGTCGGCCGCCGCGTAAAGCGCGGGCAAATCGCGGACCGCACCGAGCCGCTGGACCGCGCGCCCGTCAATCTTGCGCCCGCGTCCGCGACCCGCGACGAAAAGGCGAAAGTTTTCGCCTAACGAATTGACGGCCGCGATCGCATAGCGGAGGCCTTTTCGTTCCCAACCGGAGCCCACAAATAAGACCGCGATCTCGTCCTCGCGCAGGCGCAAAATCTTGCGCCGCAACGCGCGCGCCTCGGGATCGGGCCGGAAATCTGCCAGCGGCACTCCATTCGGCACCACCTCGATCTGCTCCGGCGGATAGCCATAGAATTCGGTCGCTTCCCGCTTCACCATCTGCGAATTGGCGATGACGCGGCGGGCGCCGCCGCCAAAAAGCGCCCGTTCCAGTTCGAGGGCTTCGTGATGTTTGGCGTTAAAGTGGCGCAGCGAACGGCGAAAGATGGAGGAAACCGCGTCGCGCCGCTGCATCCAGGCCTGGTGAATCCCGTCGCCGGCCCGGTAGACATCGCAATGCCAAACGCGCTCGAGACTCAGGAGCAAATCGCAATGCTCGCGCGGCTTGATTTTTTCCAGCTCATCGGCAAACTGATGCGCCGTCTCGCCCCGCAGCCGGGTGATCGGTCCCCAGGCCCACTCGCGCGCCGGCCAGGGGGCATCGGTGAAGAGCCGGGTGCCATGCCCAGATTCGCTCAGGCCGCGCGCCAGACGCTTCAAGTAAGCCTCGGCTCCGCCCGTTTCGGAATGACCGCGCCGAACCAGGCCAATTGTTAGGCGAGAACTACTCATGGCGGGCAGCACGGAGGAGTTCTACCTTTACTTGAACACATTCCCAACAATAATGGTAGGTTCATGGTGGGTGAAACTCTAAATGCCCCGCCGCGCGCATCCGCGATGACTCTGGCCTCGCAAGGGTTACCGAAGTCACTCTTGTATTCTATTTTTGCGCGCATCGGCGGCTCGGGCCTGGACACGGATGCGTTTGAAACGCTCCGCGCATCCTACCGTGGCGGGTTCCTGGGCAAAGCGGTCGCCTACGATAATCGCCAGACAGAAATCCCCGCTTCCAAGATTCACTCCCTGCGCTGGCACCCGGTGCGGCTCCTTTCTTCTCTGGAGAGCCCTTATTATTACGGAGCAAAAAAGAAATATCTCGATTGGATCGCGGCCCGACAGCTTGCCACCGGGCGCTACGACATGTTTCACAGTTGGTCGGGGGATTGCCTCCTCTCGCTCCGTGAAGCGCAAAAGCGGGGGATACCCTCAATCCTGGAAA
>JACCZO010000267.1 GCA_013695925.1 Chthoniobacterales bacterium | reverse complement strand
CGCTGGAACAGCGCGACCAGCACGCAGAATGCGTGCGCTACCCAGGCGCCAATTCGGCGGTCGCCTTTTCCCATTCGACGGTTCGTCGCTCGAGCTCGGCGGAGACGGCGGAGAGCTCGCGGTTGATGGCCACCGCGCGCCCGCCCGCTTCGTAGACGGCGGGATCTTCCAATTCGATCGCCAGCTCCTTTTGCTGACCTTCGAGGGTGGCGATGTGCATTTCGAGCTCCTGCACTCGCTTCTCACGTTCGCGTTTTGCTTTCGCCTCCGCCTTGCGTGCTTCCGCTTCCGCGCGTTTTTGCTCTTTTTGTTCGCGCAATCCGGGACCGCGCCGCGGCGCCTCCAGGCGATTGATTTCGGGTTGGGCGTTCGTTAGGCCATTACCGGCCGTAAGCGCGGCGCGTTCCGAGCCGGCCTCTGTTTTGTCGAGGTAATACTGGTAATCGCCGGCATAGGGAGTGAGCCGGCCGACGCTGATGTGGAGTACGCTGCTCGCGATCGCGCGAATGAAATGCACGTCGTGGCTGATGAAGATGAGTGTCCCCTCGTATTGTCGCAATGCGCCGATGAGAGCGTCGATCGAACCGACGTCGAGGTGGGTCGTCGGCTCGTCCATGAGAAGGAGGTTGGGCGGATAGAGCAGGAGCTTCACGAGAGCGAGGCGCGATTTTTCTCCGCCGCTGAGCACGCCGACGGTTTTGAAAACATCGTCGCCGCGGAAGAGAAACGAGCCGAGCACGGTGCGGGCGGTTTGTTCCGAGACGGGCTCGGCTACATCGAGCACGCTCTCGAGGACAGTGTGCCTGACGTTGAGCATCTCGACCCGGTGCTGCGAGAAATAACCGACCCGCACATTGTGCCCGACCTGGCGTTCCCCACTTTGGACCGGCAGGATGCCGGCGAGCAGTTTCAGGAGGGTCGATTTCCCGGCGCCGTTAGGGCCGACCAAGACCGTGCGCTGTCCGCGCTCGGCTTCGAAATTCAACGACTCGTAAACCACCAGGTCGCCGTAGGCATGCCGCACTTCCTTGAGCGTGATCGCGCGCAATCCGCTCCGCAGCGGCTGCGGAAAACGAAACTTGATCGTCCTCGCCTGCGCGGTCGGGGCGGCGATTTTCTCCATCCGATCGATCTGCTTGAGCTTGCTCTGCGCCTGCGAGGCCTTGCTCGCCTTGGCCCGGAAGCGATCGGCAAATTGCTGGAGCGATGCGATCTCTTTCTGCTGATTCTTGTAAGCCGAAAGCTGTTGTTCTTCGCGCGCGGCTTTCTGCTCGACGTAGCTGTCCCAGTTGCCGCGGTAACGGAGCAACTTCGATTGCGCGATCTCGACGATGCTCCCGACGAGCGCGTTCAGGAATTCGCGATCATGCGAGATAATGAGGATGGCGCCCGGATAATTTTGCAAATAATTCTGGAACCAGACTAACGAATCGAGATCGAGGTGATTGGTTGGTTCGTCGAGGAGCAAAAGATCGGGCTCCATTACGAGCAACCGCGCGAGATGAGCTCGCATGATCCAGCCGCCGCTCAGCGCCTTGGCCGGTCGATCGAAATCGCTCTCGCGAAAAGCGAGTCCAGAGAGAATGCGTTTGGCCTTCGGCTCGATCTCCCAGTCATGCTCGTCCTCGAGTTCCTTGTGCGACTTGCCACAGGCCAGCTCGAGAACCGATTCGGCGCCAGCGATCGCGGTTTCCTGCGGGAGATAACCGAGCGTCGCGTTTTTCTCGAGCGAGACCTTTCCCGAATCGGGGGACGCTTCGTCGAGAATAAGCGAGAAGAGGGTCGATTTGCCCGCGCCATTCGGGCCGACCAATCCGATGCGATCACCACGATTCACTTGGAGCGAGACATCCTCGAAGAGGACGCGCCCGGCGAAAGATTTGGATACTTGTGAAACAGTGAGCATGAATTCGGACTCGTGCTCGTGCTCCTAATCGTGCTCGTGATCGAATGGAAAAGATTCGATTACGATCACGAGCACGAGAACGAAAGATGGGGAAAACTACCGGCGGAGGGGCTCGAACCCACACACTCTTACGAGTACCAGATTTTGAGTCTAGCGCGTCTGCCAATTCCGCCACGCCGGCTTTGCAGCGAATTATCGCTTTAGCAGCGGAAAGATCACCCGCAAACGAAAACTACGCCAATCACCCTGCCTCGGCGGCGGTCCCGAGCAGGCCCCGCTCGCGTAACCGCTCCACCGCGCGCGGAATCATGCCGTAGCCAAAATGCGCCTGCGGCACCGTGACCAGTTCCGCCCCCGGCCAGGCTGCGCGCAACGCGACCAGATCCTCCAACCGCACGATCCGGTCGAACGCACCTCCTACAATCACAGTCCGTTGCGCGGCGTTGTCGGCCGGCGGCGCGTGCAAGGGCGAGGAAAGATGGGCGTGACGCTCAAAGAAGTTCCGATCCAATCCGGCACGGGCGAACTGGCCGCGGATCGTCCAACTCGTCGGGCCTTCGTAAAGTGCGTAGCCGATGTTCACCATCGGCGCGAGGAGCGCCAGAAAAGCAAGGTCGGGCTCGAGCGACGCCGCCACGGCCGCGACCCACCCGCCGTAGCTTGTTCCGAGCAATCCAAACTTCCGGACCCCCTGCGTGCGCAACCAGGACAGAAGCTGCCGCACCTCGACCACCGCCTGGCGCAGGGTGTCGCCGGTAAGAGGAACGCTCGCCGTCCAGCAGAGTTCCCCGTTCAGATGCCCGGGCGGCCGGCGGGAATAATGAAAAGGGAGATGGATAAAAGCCGCGTTCCATCCGAGCGCGTTGAAGCGTTGCGCCCAGCGCCGGTAACCCGTATCCGAGGCCGACATAAGGGCGTGCAGCATGATCACGGTCGGGGCCTGCGGGCGGACGCGAAAGAGAGCGACGTGCGCGCGTCCATTCATCGGAAACGCCGCCACCGATTCGGCCGCACTCGACCAGTTAATGACCCCGGCTTCCGTGGCGGAGAAATTCTCCATCGTCGCGGGGAGCGCGAAATGTTCCGGCCGCGTCTGCGATTCGCACATCGTCAGGTATTTCTCGACCTCGTCTCGCGTCGAACTCTGGGCGGCATGGCGCCGGTGGAGAAGGGCGAGTGCGCCGCACAGCACTTGATCGACCGCCAATCCAAAACCGCGATGCAGGAGCGCGCGCATGTCGCTAGTCGTTAGGCAAGCGCTTCCCGACCCTTGCGGCGTTGCGGAGTGGTGGGCAGATCGTCGGGTTGCAGATCGAAGTGCGCGATCGTCGCTCGTGCGAGGGCGCGGAGGGCTTCGGCGAGGCGTTCGTTGGCTTCTTCTTCCTCGCCCGCCGAAATGTGGAGCGTCGCGCCCATCGCCATCCAGATCGGAACGCGCGGCGGCCCCGGGAGCCAACTGCGCGCGGCATAGAGACGATCGCTCCCGAAGATAAGGCATGGGACGATCGGAACGTCCGCCAGGCGCGCGAGCATGGTCGCGCCGCTCTTCGGCGCGACGCCGCCGAGAATCGAGGTCGGTCCCGCGCGAATTCCGCCCTCGGGAAATATCCCCACCAGCCGTCCGGCGGCGAGCCGCTCGAGTCCGACACGGAGGGCACGACGATCGGGTCGCACACGGTCGACCGGAAAGGTGTTGAGCGCGCGCAGCCAGGCGCCGATCAGCGGGTTGGCATAAAATTCTTCGGTCGTCATCCAATCGACCGGCCGCTGGATAAGGGAGTACAGGAAAGCGGGGTCGAAATGCGAGATGTGATTGGCCACTACGATCGCAGCGCCGGAAGGCTCGGCCGCGCCGGGAGCGTGCCAGACGTTAAGCCGGACCAATGGAGTCGTGACGACTCGGCCCAGGCTGCACGAAAAACGATAGCACCACTCTTGCACGGCTTACTGATAGCCAGAGGGGCGGCAGCGTGATAGAAATTTTGCGATGTGTTTCCGTTAGGGGGCCAAACGCACGCGACCGGCGCAAACGCGCGGCTAGATCGTCTCCAGCGCCTGGAGGCCGCGCGGCGGGCCTAGCACTTCGCGCAAAACTATCGCCTGCCGGATACTCTCCCGCGAACGAAGCATTCTGCCTAACGAGGACGCGTAGAGCGACTGAGTGACAACCGGTGCCGCCGGGCGCAGAGGGAGGACGATCTCCGGGGGCGCCTTCGTTTCCACGACCATGATAGGCTCGGGAACCGGCGGGGGCTCCATGACGGGCGGGCGCGCTATCTCCTCCGGGGTGGTAACGAGAGGCGGCAAAGGTTGCACCAAACTCCGTTTCGCTTTTGGCCGTTGCGCCGGCGGCGGCGCGGGAGTCACCACCCGGCGCCGAACGGGCGGAGGCGGTTGAGTCCCTTCCGGCATCCCGAGCGCCTCGAGGAAGCGGCGCACCCGTTCCTCCTCGCTCTGCGGCGGCGTTCGCTGCACCGGCCTACGCGGCCCCGAAGTCTGCTCGTTAGGTGCTTTCGAGTCAGCTTTGTTCTTTTGATTCTCCGCCCGGCTGGTCAGCCACTTGAAAGCAAATGCCAGTGCAGCCAGCACGAACAAAATGACCGGATCATTCATCGTGGATCGTGATCAGGGACGAGTCGTCGTCATCGTTAGGCGTTTTCGGTGCCCGGTTTCTCGGTCGTGCCGATCGATTCGCGCATCGTGGTGTCGGCCTGGACATTCTTCATCCGCACGTAGTCCATGATCCCCAGGTTTCCGCTGCGGAAGGCGTCGGCGATCGCCTGCGGGACGAGCGACTCGGCTTCCACCACCTTGGCCCGCATCTCCTGGGTCTTGGCGCGCATTTCCTGCTCGACCGCGACGGCCGCCGCCCGGCGCACTTCGGCTTTCGCCTGGGCGACACGCTTGTCGGCATCGGCCTGCTCGGTTTGCAGTTTCGCCCCGATGTTGTCGCCGATATCTACGTCGGCGATGTCGATCGAGAGAATCTCGAAGGCGGTCCCGCTATCGAGACCTTTCTGGAGGACGAGCTTGGAAATGCGATCGGGATTTTCAAGGACGTCCTTGTAGGTGTCGGCCGAGCCGATCGAGGTCACAATCCCCTCGCCGACGCGCGCGATGATCGTTTCCTCGGTCGCGCCGCCGACGAAGCGGTCGAGGTGCGAACGCACGGTCACACGCGCTTTCACTTTCACGCCGATGCCGTCCTTGGCCACGCCGTCGATCGTGTTGCGGCCCATCGCGGCGCTGGGGACGTCGATGATTTTTGGATTGATGCTGGTGCGCACGGCTTCGAGGACGGTTTTGCCGGTGCCTTTCGTCGCCAGATCGATGGCGCAGGCGCGGTTGAAATCAAGCGAGATGCCGGCTTTGTCGGCCGCGATCAGGGCGAGGATGACGTGACTAACGTCGCCGCCCGCGAGGTAATGGGCTTCGAGAGGGTCGCTCGGGATGTCGATCCCCGCTTTGACGGCGGTGATGCGATTATCGACGATCAAACCGACCGGCACCTTGCGCAGACTCATGCCGACCATTTTGCCGATGCCGACGGGCGCGTTGGCGATCCAGGCGCGGACCCAAAGGCCGATAAATTTGAACAGCACGAGCGCGGCCACAAGCACGACCAGCGCAAGCAGTGCGAATCCCACCAGATAAAAAGATTGCATGGCCCGAATTTACGAGAGGGACGCGCGAGCGGAAAGCGCTATTTATAGCCGTCGCGCTGTGGGCGACGCGAGGGGCGCTTCCGACTCACGCTCTTTGCCGCGTTTCGCACAGCGAAACGGCTGCAACCTACGAAAATCCGAGAACGGGGTGAGGAACATAAGGTTTCTCGAGCGCGACGATCTCGTTAGGCGCGAGCTTTAGTTCAAGCGCGCCGACGGCATCCTCGAGATGCTCCAGCTTCGACGCGCCGATGACGGGCGCGGTGATGACCGGCTTGTGCAACATCCAGGCAAGCGCGACCTGCGCGCGCGGCACACCCTTCGCTTGCGCGACTTCACCAAGCCGGTCGACCACTTTCCGATCGGACTCGGCGTGTCCCTGGTAAAGGGTCTTGCCATATTCGTCCGTCTGCGCGCGATCGCTGTTTTCCATCGCCCAGGGTCGGGCGAGGTGGCCGCGCGCGAGCGGACTCCACGGGATGACGCCGATTCCCTCCGTCTCACAGAGCGGCAGCATCTCGCGCTCTTCTTCGCGATAGAGAAGGTTGTAATGCGGCTGCATGGAAACGAAGCGTGTCCACCCGTGACGCTCCGCGAGGTGGAGCGCATGGCAGAGTTGCCAGGCATACATCGACGAGGCGCCGATGTAGCGCGCCTTGCCCGCCTTCACGATATCGTGCAAGGCCTCGAGCGTTTCCTCGATCGGTGTCTCGTAATCCCAGCGATGG
The DNA here is from genome assembly GCA_013695925.1 of Chthoniobacterales bacterium. Classification (GTDB taxonomy): domain Bacteria; phylum Verrucomicrobiota; class Verrucomicrobiia; order Chthoniobacterales; family UBA10450; genus Palsa-1392. The sequence goes on along the minus strand of JACCZO010000267.1, from coordinate 7,343 downwards.
ATCTGGTAGAGATCGACATAATCCATCCCGAGCCGGCGCAGACTGTCGTCGATCGCAGTCATGATCGCTTTGCGCGAAAGGCCGTCGGTATTCGGCGCCTCGCGCCAGGGGAAGAAGACCTTGGTCGCCACCACCAGCTCGTCGCGCCGCCCGAGTTCGCGCAAGATCCGCCCGACGAATTCCTCGCTCGTGCCATCGGAATAGGCGTTGGCGGTGTCAAAGAAATTGATTCCGAGATCGAGGGCGCGCGCGAAGAAGGGCCGGCTTTGTTCTTCGTTGAGACTCCACGGATGACTGCCGCGCTCCGGCACGCCGTAGGTCATGCAGCCCAGGCAAAGACGAGAAACTTTCAGGCCGGACTTTCCGAGTCGGGTGAATTCCATGGCATTGGTCGCATTATTCCCATCATTCCTATGGGACGAATGTGACTTATAGGACCTATGGGAGCGGTGCACAACGTGACACCGCACCGACCTGCGGGTAACCTGCCCGGCACGCGATGAAACACTTTTCTCTGCTCGATCTGTCGCCGATCATCGAGGGCGGCGCTGCGACGCTCGCTTTTCGCAATACGCTCGACCTCGCGCGCCACGCTGAAGAATGGGGTTATCACCGCTTCTGGCTGGCGGAACATCACAACCTTCCCGGCATCGCGAGCGCGGCGACTTCAATCGTGATCGGACATGTCGCCGGCGGCACGAAACGCATCCGGGTCGGCGCGGGCGGAATCATGTTGCCTAACCATTCCCCGCTCGTCATCGCGGAACAGTTTGGAACCCTGGACGCGCTTTACCCGGGGCGGATCGATCTCGGACTCGGGCGCGCGCCGGGGAGCGATCAACTGACGGCGCGCGCCCTGCGCCGGAATCTCGGGAGCGACGTAGACACCTTCCCGCAGGATGTGCTCGAACTGCAATCCTACTTCGAGCCGGCGACACCCGATCAGGCGTTGCAGGCCGTGCCGGGTGCAGGCGCGAATGTTCCCCTTTATTTGTTAGGCTCGAGCGATTTCAGCGCGCGGCTGGCGGCGGAGCTGGGTCTGCCGTTTGCCTTCGCCTCACATTTCGCGCCTGATTATCTCGATCTCGCGCTCACGCTCTACCGGCGCAATTTTCGGCCTTCGGCCGCGCTCGACAAGCCGCACGCCATGATCGGCGTCGGCGTTTTCGCCGCCGCGACAGATGCGGAAGCGCAAAAGCTGTTCACCTCTTCGCAGCTGCAATTCCTCAGCATGGTGCGCGGACGGCCGGGCAAGCTCCCAGCGCCGGTTGAAACAATGGATGGCCTCTGGAGCGCGCCGGAACGGGCGGTGGTCATGCAGCGGACACGCTGTTCCGCCGTCGGCTCGCCAGATACCGTGCGTCGCCGGCTGGAAGAGCTCCTCGAAATAACCGCGGCGGATGAAATCATCGCCACCGCGCAGATTTACGATCACACCGCGCGGCTGCGCTCGTTTGAAATCGCGGCCGAGATTCTTTCCGATCTCAGCCGAGCAAACCTGCCTACTGATCGTAGCCCGGCGGCGGCGGGACGATAACTCGCTCGCCGCCTTCCGAGACGGAGAGAATCCAGCGGCCGTCGGAGGTCGTTCCCACCAATTCTGCCGGCGCCGAACCCACCCTCAGTTTGGGCAGAGGCTTGGCACGTTTCGCGGTGTGGGCCACGCGCCGACTCCTGGCGGAGGGGGTTGACGAGCGCTGGGAAGTGGAAGCGACGGCTTTTGGCTTCGTCGTTGATTTCGTTAGGGAAGATTCGCTCGCTTTTTTTGCCGGCGGCGTGCGGTCAGCCACCTTCCCTGGTTCTTCGTCCGGCGGTGTGTTTTCGGCCACCTTCACTGGTTCCTCGTCCACCAACGGTGCCGGTTCCGCCGACGCGACATCGTCGGGATCGTTAGTCTCGGCAATGACCGGCGACGGTGCGAGCGCTTCATCGTTAGGCTCCGATTCGGGCAGGGTCGTGTCGGCGGGCCGCACTTCGCGGGAGTTTGCAGCCACTGTTGCGGGAGTCGTGGTCGCGGGCTCGCTCGGACCTTCCGCTGGCGCCGGAGGCTCAACCGGCGGCGCGTTGTGCGCAATGCTCGCTCTTCGATTCTCCGCAACCGTGCGGGCGGGAACCGTCGAGATCAGGGTCGCGGGAGCAGGCGACGCGTTCCGTAAATTTTCACTCGCGCGCCCGGGTAAATCGTTCGGCACGCCGGCGGCGTAGTTAGGCACGTTCTCCGGCTGCCGCGCTCTTTCTTCCGCCAGGGGCGCGGATCGTTTTTGTGTCAACGGCCAGGGCAGAAACACAATCGCGAGTGCGGCGAGCGCGAGGAGGGCAGCCACCCAGGCGAATGGCTTGAGCGGGATCGGCATTCGCGGCCTGGCGGCCGCCACTCGCGCCTTGGCCAGGAGCGGAACAGCAAAGCGGCGTTCGATTTTCTCCCGTCGTTCGACGCGCGCGAGACAGGTTTGCAGATACGCGGCCAGGGCGACCGGGTCCTGCGGACGTTGCGCCGGATCCGCGCGCAACATGCGGTTGAGCAAATGGCGCACGATCTTGGGCACGCCGCGCAATTTCTCCGCGCCCAGCGGCGTCGCGCCTTCTCCCGCCACGGTCGCCGCGGGCGGCGTTCCGGTGAGGAGGAACCACATGGTGGCACCAAGAGAGTAGATTTCAGACCGCACATCGGCCTCGCCCTTCTGCACCTGCTCGGGAGCGGCGAAGCGGACCGCGCTGTCGATGCGCGCATCGCCCGTTTCGGAGAAATCCGGCGCTGGCGCAAACCAATGCAGCACTTTGACCGGCGGCCAATCGCCTTCCACGGTCTGCCCGGCCGTGAAAATGATGTTGTCCGGATTTAGGGCCGCATGGTGGAGGCGCTGAAACGCAGTCGCGCTCATCGCATCGACCACCTGGAGGGCAACCCGCAGGACGGCGCCGATCGCCAACGGCCCGCGCGCCGCGACCCAGGCTGCGGCAGTGTGGCCTTCGCAGTATTCGGTGACGTAAATCAGCTCGTCTTTTTCGCGTCCGAAATCGTAGAGCCGCGGGATGTTGACCTGGTTGATCTGCTCGGCGGCGTTTGCCTGCGCTTCCAGGCGTTCGAGCAAAGCAGGATCGTTAGGCGCGGGGGAGACAAGGGTAAGGGCCACTTCGCGGCCGGTCTCAACTTCCTGCGCGCGATAGGTGCGCGCCGCCGGAGAGCGATAAAGTTCTACCGGAAGCCCATTGCGGCCCCGGGAAAGGCGATAACGTTCGAGAAAGATTCTACTGTCCATCGGGTTGCAGGCTCCGCGGCCGGGCCGGCAGGGCGCGGCGTCGCAGGAGTTGGTTGTTTAGACTTCGTTTCTCGGAATTTATTCGCGTGTTTCGCGCGGCGAAAAGATTGGCTCCTTGGTTTGGGCCCAGCTCCCGTCCCGGCCAACCCTCTTCGCAAAGGCGTGGCCTTGGTTGACTTCTACAACCCGGAATGAGCGTCGCTCCGCTTACTCGACGGTGTGGAGAAAATAGCCACCCGCGTTCTTGTCGCTCTCGAGTTTGAGCAGGCCGCGCTTTTGCGCTTCCAGGAGCAGGTCGCTGAAGGTGCGGAAACCGTAGGCGCGCTCGTTGAAGCCGGGATGCTGCCGCTTGATCGCCTGCTTCACGCGCGAGCCGTGGACGGCGTAGTCTTCGCCCCGCTCGGCGCGCAAGGCGTCGATCGTGTTATGCAAAAGGTCGAGCGCTTCGTCGATCGGCGGCCCCTGATTTTTTTCCGGGGCGGCCTTCGCCGGCGCCTTGGTTGAGGATGCACTCGGGCGCTTGCGAGTCGGTGCCGCGCGCACCAGGTCGTCGTAATAGATGAACTCGTCGCAGTTGGTAATGAAAAGATCGGAGGTCGATTGTTTCACCCCGACGCCGATCACGGTCTTGTCGTTTTCGCGCAGCTTGCTCACAAGCGGTGAAAAATCCGAATCGCCGCTGATGATGACGAAAGTATCGACGTGACTTTTCGTGTAACAAAGATCAAGCGCGTCGACCACCATCCGGATATCGGCGGAATTTTTGCCCGATTGGCGAACATGCGGGATCTCGATCATCTCGAAGGCCGATTCGTGCAGGCCGCGTTTGAAAGCTTTGTAGCGTTCGAAATCGCAATACGCCTTCTTCACCACGATGTGCCCCTTGAGCAGGAGACGCTCCAGCACGGTGCGCACATCGAAGGCGGGAAACTGCGCGTCGTGCGCGCCGAGGGCGATATTTTCCAGGTCGAGAAAAACCGCCATCGTGGCGTCTGGATCCTGGGCACTCATGGATTAGAGGTAAGGGAGAAGTCGGTCGCGAGACAGGAAAAAATTCGTAGCGTTGAAAGCGAAATTCGATGCCGTCGCCCAACCTTCTGCTTGCTCTCGGGGCACTCGTCCCATTCCTTTCGTCGCCTGTCCCAACGGGCAACCAAAACCGGCTCCCACTACTTCCGCCGAACAAAGGAATGCGCAGCGCGCCATGGGGGCGGCGCCATTGATCCAAAAACATTGGACTTACCTTAATCGGCTGCGCCAGAGCGGTGAGTTCAATACCACTATCGCTCGCACCTTCTTGAACGAGCGCCGACAACTCGGCGTCGTCTTCTTTCCGAAAGACTCGCTCACCGTCGTGGCCTATGGCGCATCGAGCCCGCCCCATCCAGTCGGAATCGCGCGAAGCGACGGCGCTAACGGAGAAATGAACTTTCACGCCGTCCCGGTAACCTGGTGGTCCTCAACTGTCGACCAAGCAAAAAAAGAATCATTTTCTCACAGCCGAAGCAGTCCACTACGACGAACCTTGTTATGGTCTCAGCGACCGCCGCAACCTTCTAAGCTTATGTCAATTATCTGGACTCTCATCATCGGCCTCGTGGTAGGCGCCATCGCGAAGTTGCTCATGCCGGGGAGAGACCCGGGCGGCTTCATCATCACAATTCTGCTCGGCATCGCCGGCGCCTTTATCGCGGGCTTCCTCGGCCGTGCCATGCATTGGTATACCGAGGGTGAACCGGCAGGACTCATCGCGTCTGTCATCGGGGCGATTATTCTCCTCGTCATCTATCGCCTGATCAAAGGACGGACTGCCTAAACCAAATGGCGTTCCCAGCTCCGACTACTGCGATGCGACTTCCATTCGTCAGCCTGGTTTCAGGGCTCGCCTGCATCGGTTTTTGGGCTGGCTGCGACGTCCCCGCACCGCCGCCTGCTGCGCCTGCCCAGGAAGATCGGCGGGAAGCGCAACCCGCTCGCCCATCCGGCGAGCGAGAGCGCCAGATGGCATTCCTGAATCGAATTCGCGAGGCAGATCCTCAGGGCGGAACGATCGAGCGGGCGCTCCTCAACGAGCAAAACGAGCTCGGTCTCATCCTCAATCGCAGCGTCCCGCTCGACAAAATCCCGGCGCTGATGCGCTCGATCATGACCCAGATGGCCCAGGAATTTCCGGGCCAGGATTTGACTGTGATCGCCTACACCCCTTCCAATCCACCGCACAAGATCGGCACCGCCCATCTCAACGCGCGAACGAAGGATATGACCTACAGCCCTGTGCCCTAGACAAATTTCGCAGCAAACCCACCACTCAACTCAAATCATTATGGCAGACACAGTAGACGACTTCATGCAGCGCTTCGGCAGCGGCGGATCCGTGGACGATCAACAGGCGGCGCGGTATCACGACCGCTTCATCTCGGACAACCCCAACGACAGCGACTTCAGTAATCACGCCTATCACGAAGGCGCGACGGAATATCTGGGCAAACTGGGCGACGAGGACTTCCACCAGGCGGCAAGCCAGGCCATTCGTCAGGCGCCACCGGAGGAGAAGCAGTCGCTTCTCGGCACTCTGATGGGGGCCTTGGGAGGCGGAGCAGGATCTTCGGGCGGGTCCGCTCTTGGGGGCCTCGGCGGCCTCGCTGGTTTGGCAGGGATGCTCGGGCTGGGGTCAACCGATCCAAAGCAAATGAGCGATCAGGACGCCACGCGCGTCATCGACTACGCGCGCAAAAACCGTCCGGAAGCGCTCCGCCAAACCGTTAAGGAAAAGCCGTGGTTTGTGAAAGCCATGGGCAACCCGGTGGTCTTGGGCGCCCTCACACTGGCCGCTGCCAAGCTTCTTAATAACCAACGGCGACAGTCCTGACCCGCCAGCGCCGCAGTTAGCATCCGAGGATTACGTCCCCCAGATCATGGCCACCGAAGTCGTTAGGCTTCCGCCCATGTTGAAGGTGAGGAATTTCTTCGCGTCTTTGATCTGGCGCGGGCCCGACTGGTTGGTCAGCTGCTGATAGGCGTCAACCACCTGGCGGACGCCGGTCGCGCCGACGGGGTGACCGTCACCGATCAAACCGCCGCCGGTATTGACCGGAATCTCGAAGTCGAACTTGCCGGTGGTATGTTCGCCGCGCGCCTGCGGAAGGGCGGTTGCGCCGCTTTTGGCCAGCTCCGCGCCTTTGCCCGGCTCGGCCAGGCCGAGGATTTCGTAGGCGACGATCTCGGTTATCGAGAAACAATCGTGCACTTCCGCGCCGTGCATGTCGCGCGGCTTGAGATTCGCCATCCCGAAAGCTTTCTCCGCCGCTTTGCGCGCGGTGCTGAAAGTCGGGGCGTCTTTTTTCTCCAGCGCGAGGTAATCGGTCGTGTGACCAAAACCAAGCAAACGCGGCAACTTCGATTTATCGCGACCGATGCGGTCGAGATATTTCCCGGAGACCAGGACGACGGCGGCGGCGCCGTCGGTGATCTGCGAGCAATCGGTGACGCGCAGCGGTTCGGCGACGCTTGGGTTTTTCTCCGAGACCTGTGAAGCATGATCGAAGGTGAGGTCCGCATCGCGCATTTGTGCGAGCGGGTTCAGGCGCGCGTGCGCGTAGTTCTTATAAGCGACCGCGGCGAGGTCATCCGGCGTAGCGCCATATTTATCCATGTAGATCTGGGCGATCTTGCCGAACAATTTGGGGAACATGAAATCGCCATATTCCGGGCGCTCGACATCAAAATCCGCCGCTGCTCCGAGAACATCGGAGCCGTCGCGAGAAGACATGGTTTTCTGCTGCTCCGCGCCGACGACGAGCACGGCGTCGTGAAATCCGCCCATGATCCATTGCGAGCCGAGGAGAACGGAGAGCGAACCGGAGGCGCAGGCGGCCTCGGTGTGCATCGTCGGGATGCCGTGAAGTTTTTCGTCGATCTCGGGGATGAAAGCGCCGAGGTGAAGCTGCTTGGTGAACTGTCCGGCGTTGAAATTTCCGACCGCCGCTGCTTGAATTTCGGCGGCGTCGATTTTGGCATCGGCGAGCGCGGCGCGGCCCGCTTCCTTGATCACGTCGCGGAGAGATTTGCCCTCTTTTTTGAGGT
>JACCZO010000256.1 GCA_013695925.1 Chthoniobacterales bacterium | reverse complement strand
CGCACGAGGAAATGGTCGCCCTTGCGTTCAATCGCGCCGACGGAAGCGTTGAGCCGGACTTCGATTCCGAGATCGCGGGTGGCTTGTAGTAGTCGCGCGACCAGATCGGGATCAAACCCTTCAAGAGGGCGGGCGCCGCGATGGATTATCTGAACTTGCGCGCCAGCCCGGGCCGCGACGTGCGCAAACTCCAACGAAATGTAGCCGCCGCCGACGAAAGCGATTCTCCCGGGCAGTTGTTCCAGTTCCAGAAACTGGGTGCTGGTGATGAGGTGCTCTTCTCCCGGGATGCCGAGGGCGCCGGGCTTCGCCCCGGTGGCAATGACGACGTGCCTTCCCGAGAGAGTGTCATCGCCAACCTGGATGGTCGTTTGATCGACAAAGCGGGCGCGGCCATGAAAGGTGGCGATCCCCTCATCAGCAAATCCCTTCTCCCTGTTTTGTGGGACGGGTTCGGTGAAGGTTTTCTTGAACCGCATCAAGGCCGGCCAGGCTATCTGAGGACGTCCCGAGATAACCTCGTGCTCCAGCATGCGGTTATTCCAGTCAATGAGTTCCGCAGCTCCCACGAGCACTTTCTTCGGGTCGCAGCCTCTTAAGGCACACGTGCCGCCGAACGGCCTCGAATCGACGATCGCGACTTCCCAACCTGCGGCCCGACACTTATAGGCGACTCCCGACGCGGCAGCTCCGGTCCCAATGACTACGAGATCATATTTTGTCGTCATTATGCTCTGTCTCCGATTTTCTTCTTCACTTCCCGATCACGACCGCGCTCTGCCTTTACTTCGCCTTGACGGCCTTGAAGCCTGTCTCGTTGATGGCTGCAATGATCTTGTTCTCGTCGATCTTCGCAGAGTCATAAACCACCGTGCCGCCCTTCTTCTCGAAAGTGATGTCCGTCTTCTGGACACCTTCGAGCCGGCTGAGCGTGCCGTTGATGCCGGCTGCGCAGCCGCCGCAGGTCATGCCTTCGATCGCGACCTGCAAGGTTTTCCTCGCAGGCGTAGTCGGGCCGCTGGCCTGCGCCAGGACGACCGGTGCGTCGCAGCAACCGTCCGCTTCGGAAGCAACCGGCGCGAACGGAAAACTGCCCGCCGCGATGGCCATAACGATAGAGATGCTTCGTCTCATGGTGTGTTCTCCTTTGTTTCTTGCTGGTTGTAACTCTTAACCGGCACAGCAACTCAGTTTCTCGACATCCTGGTCGAAGGTAAGTGCGGCGAGTTTCACGCCTTCGCTCAGCGTCAGGTAGGGATGGAAGGAACTCGCCAGTTGGCGCGCCGTGATGCCGAATTTGATCGCCAGGCTGATCTCCATCAGCAATTCCGAGCCTTCCGGCGCGAGAATCCGCGCGCCCAGAAGCCGGTCGGTGGCGCGCTCGCGCACGAGCTTGATGAACCCGCGCGTATCCCGCGCCGCGAGCGAGCGCGGCACGTGCGTGAGGGGCAGGAGCGTCGCGTCAGCTTCGATGCCGCGGGCGGCCGCTCCTTTCTCGTTCAGGCCGACTCCCGCCACCTGCGGGTCGGTGAAGATAACCCACGGCAGCCCGGTGTAATCGCGCTGCCGCCCGGAACCATTGAGAGCGTTTTCGGCCGCGAGCGCGCCCTCGTAGGCAGCGGTGTAAACAAACAGATTTTCGCCCAGGACATCGCCGGCGGCGTAAATGCCCGGCACGCTCGTCTCAAGCGTCTCTCCGGCCTGGATGGAGCCGTCGGCGTTGGTTGCAACGCCCACCGTTTCGAGACCCAAGTTACCGGTAGTATAGGCGCGTCCGGTCGCCGCCAGAACCCGCGCCGCACTGAATGTCCTCGGGGCCCCGTTGACCCGCGTTCGAATGATAGCTTTTCCACCTTCTTCGGCCGCAGACAGCAACTCGACACCCGTGACGATTTCCAGCCCTTCCTCGCGCAGGTAACCGGTCAGGGCGTCGGTCAGGTCGGAGGTTTCATCCGGCAAGATCCGCGCGGAGCGCTGCAGCACCGTCACCTTGCTGCCCATGCGCGCAAACATTTGCGCCAGTTCGAGCGCAATGTAGCGCCCGCCGAGGACAATGAGCGACTCGGGCAGCGCATCCAGCTCGAAGGCCGATTCGTTGGTGAGAACTTTGACGCTCTCCAGTCCCGGCACCGGCGCAATGCTGGGCCGCGCGCCCGTGGCGATGAGCACCGCATCAGCTCGGATTTCTCTTCCGTTGACTTGCACGGTTCTTGCATCCACCAGCCGGCCGCGACCCTCCAAAAACGTGATGTTCGGATTGCCGCCGATAACATTGGCGTATTTCGCCTCGCGCAATCCTTCGACCAGTTCCCGCCGTTGATCGATGACGGCCTTGAAATCCAATAGCTTGCCCGAGGTTTCGATACCCGCGAAAGGCGGCGGTCGCACCGCACGGTGGAGCGCTTCCGCCGCGCGGATCAGTGTCTTCGACGGGACGCATCCGACGTTCACGCAGGTGCCGCCCATCGGCAGGCCATCATTGATGATCGTCGCGTGGACGCCCAGATCCGCGGCTTTGAGCGCCGCAGAAAAAGCCGCGCTCCCGCCGCCGAGGATGACGAGTTTCCGCTGTGAGTCCGAGGTGGTCGCGGCGGGCGGCTTGCGCCCCTCTGTTTCGTGCATGGCAGGTTGAGGGGTGGTGGAGCAGCAATCAGACATTGGATTTTTCTTGTGGTGGCGAGACCGGGCACTGGCCGGTTTCAGAGTTGGTTTTAGTTCTTTGCTGGCGCGGATACTCGATAGCCGGCCGCTTCGACTGCCTCGACCAGCGCCTCCCGTCGCACCCCGGGGCCGGCCATGACAACGGCGTTCTTATCCTTGTAACTGACAACAGCCCTGGTGACGCCCGGCACCTTCGCGAGATTGGCCTGAATATGAACTGCACACGCCTCGCAGGTCATGCCGTCGATGGGCAGGACCACGGAACCTTGAGCCGCCTCCGCGGAGGTAAGGCTGGGATTCCCAATCAGCGCGCCGACGTAGTTCGGAAAGAAGGCGAACGCCAGCACGACAGCCGTGACCGCCCACAACATGCCCCGGTTGAATTTTTGCAGAGTCCAACCCGCACTGCCAGCGGGCGGGCAGCAGGTCGCGGATTCAGCCGGAACAGCAGAGCAGGCATCCTTTCCAGCTTCGCTTGCGGGCGCATCCGCGACGTGGCGGCGCGGCCGGTAGGCGAAGTAAAAGGCCGCCGCCAGAAACGCGAACGTCACGCCGAGAAAGAGCGGCCGGTATTGTGCAAACGCCGCGGAGACAGCCGCGCCGGAGATGCCAACGGTCAAGAGCAGCAACGGCAGCCAGCAGCAGGCGGAGGCCAATACCGCTGCCGCCACGCTGCCCGTCCACGCGATTTTCTCGGCTTTCCCGCCCCATCTCTCGGGCAGGTCGGCCGGCGTTTGATTCATTGCTGCGGGTTGTGTTTTCAGGCGTGGTTTTCCTATTGGGCGGAATGGTCTTCCAAAATGCGGTCGAAGCGCCCCTTGAGCAGCTTCACGTTCCGGGTGTCGGCGATGGAGTAAAAGATCGTCTGGTTCTCGCGCCGCGACTTGAGCAGGCCGAACGTCCTGAGCCTGGCCAGTTGCTGCGACACGGCAGAGACGCTGAGGTCGAGGATTTCCGCTAGATCGCAGACGCACAACTCTTTGAACTCGGTCAAAAGGAAAACAATCTTCAACCGTGTCCCGTTGCCGACGAGGCCGAGGAACTCGGCGAACTCCTCCAGTTGCGGTGAAAACAAGACCTCGTCTTTCCAGCGCTTGATGTCGGCGGTCGTAATGGTGGGTCCGATGCACTTCATGATTCTTGTATTCAATAAAACACTTAAATACGTTTGAGCAACCCTCTTTTTGATTAGCTCGATCCCCAGACGCGTTGCGTCAGGAAAAGATCGCGGAAACCGCCGGGAGTTTTCGAAACTGCCCGAAGAACATGGGCGCCTATCTCGAATCGCTAATCCAGAAGCGCGCAATTCCCGTCTTATTTTCCGGCGCTGGAATCCTTCCCAGACGTAATGAGAGTTTCGGAGCCGGCCCGTTCTGAGCGCGGGAAAACACGATATCGGTCTCGGAGTCATTGCGCCGCGAATGGCCGAGATATCGCAGCGATTTTCTCTCCAGCGCATTGCGCATGTCGAGAGGTAAAACCTGCGCGCGGCTCTCTTGCTCTTTCAGCGTTACAATCATGACCGTGAGAGTCGCAAGGCGTGTTCGTATTCCTAAATCTTAGGTATTGGCTGCTCCGCGACTCACGCACGCGCCGCGTCCGATGTTGATTTATGCGCCATTATTCGCGGTCTGCACTCCCGGAACCGATATCCAGGTTCCTTTTGGACGGCGTAGGCCGAAACGACGCCGGTCAGAGGTTGGGACCGGGCGACGGCGCCTGCTCCTCGCCCCCGCCGAAAATAAACGCACCGCTGTTGTAGGTGGTGCCGAAAGTTTCCGCCAAAGTCACCACCTGTTCGACACCGGATTCGAAATACGCTTCCGACAGCTCTGCCAGCGGATGAATGAAAGCGGCCCAGAGCGCGCCTTTGTAAACGCAATAACGGGCATCGAGCGCGCGGTCGAAGTTTGCCACACAAGCTCCCCAGACCATTCCTTCAATTGGAAGCGTCACGCTCTTCATCTCAGTCGCGGCCGGTGCGGCGTTTGGCGTCTCTTGCGCAAAACTGCGACCGCCGACCAAAAGCATTCCAGCGCATAACCCGAAGCTCAGCGCCGCTCGCAGCACGGAAGTTCTCATCTTGTTCATGCGGCACTCTACGCCTTCGACCTTAGTCAAAGGTCAAGCGGTATTTCAAAGCTTCGAGCGAGGTGGCGTGAGTAAATCCACGAAGCTATTGGATTGTGAGGGGTTTCACCGCGGCTGGCGTTTAACCTGGCGAAACGTTCCTCTGGCTATCCGACGATGGCCGAGTCAAAATGGGATTCTTCATTCCGCACGCTACACCTTGGAGTCAGGTGGAAGGCCAAACGCTCTTTTTTGGTTTTCAGGGAGCGAGTGGCGGCGAGCTTAGTATCTCCACCTCAGCACCGCGCCACACTGTGCCGGGATGCACTGCCCGTTCTGATCTCCTCGGGAATAATCTGACGCTCCGATGCGTCTTTATAGACGTGATGCAAAGTGCCTTCGTGTTTCGTGTTCGGCCCCTCCTGATTGCCGCTGCTGTGATTGTGGCGATCGCATTTCCGGGCTTCAATGCCTTCGGCGAGGAAGACAAGAGCGTCAGGCCATCTGCACCGGCCTGGGAGTTGGCTGGGCTGGGCGGCGAAAGGGTGAAGTCATCCGACTTCGACGGCAAAGTTGTAATTCTGAACTTCTGGGCCACGTGGTGTGCGCCCTGTCGCGAGGAAATTCCGGGTCTCGTCGAGTTGCAAAAGCAGTATGGCGACAAGGGCGTTGTCGTTGTCGGGCTGTCGCTTGATCAGGGCGGGCCGGAGCTGGTCAAGCGCTTTGTGGAGCGGTTCAAAATTAACTATCCGGTGGTCATGGCAGATGAAAAGATTGTGAAGGATTTCGGCAGCGTCGAAGCGGTTCCGACGACGTTCATCATCGACAAGGAAGGTCGGATCGCCGGCAAGCACATTGGATTCGCAGAGAAAGCCGTCTTCGAGCGCGAGATCAAATCGCTTCTCTGAAATTGACACCGCGTGGCGCGATGAAGTTTGCTGGCGTTCGCTGTGAAAGGGCGAATCACCGTTGAATAATCTCCTGGCGCCCATCCTCGCCATCGCGCTGCTCGTGGTGCTTTTTTTGATCGAGCGCCTTTATCCGCTGCGTAAAGACACGCGTTCGCTCCTCGGGCGGCTCACCGCCAACATTGCGATTTCCGCGCTCGCCTTTGTCGCTGCCGTTGCGCTGGTGCAGCCGGCTGTGCAATGGGCGCTGCGCTGGTCAGCCGACAAGCCGTTCGGTCTTGTGCACCTCGTCCCGCTGCCGGTCTGGGCGGAGTTCGCGCTCAGCTTTCTGCTCATGGACCTGGCGTTTTATTACTGGCACGTCGCGAACCATCGCGTGCCGTTTCTCTGGCGTTTTCACAACGTTCATCACATCGACCCCGACCTCGATGTCTCGACTGCATTCCGGTTTCACTTCGGCGAGATTGCGTTCTCGGCTGCGTTCAGCGTTGTGCAGGTGAGCTTGATCGGGATTTCGCCCTGGGCATTCGCGGCTTACCACCTGGTCTTTCAAACCGAGGTGCTCTTTCACCATAGCAACTTGCGATTGCCCATCGGCCTGGAGCGGCTTCTAAGTTACGTAGTCGTTACTCCGCGGATGCACGGCATTCATCACTCGCAGGTCGAGCGGGAGAACAAATCGAACTTCGGCACCGTCTTCACCTGGTGGGACAGGCTGCATCGCACCCTGGGCTTGAACATTCCGCAAGAGGCGATCGTGGTCGGCATCCCCGGCTACTCCCGGGCGGAAGACAACACCACGGGCAATGCTCTTTTGATGCCGTTCCGTAAGCAGCGCGATTATTGGCGCGATCCGGACGGCGCGGTGGTGGAGCGGGAGAAAACGCCCGCAGACACCAATCCGACGAGACTCGCCGAATAGCTGTTCAGCCTTTCAAGCCCGAGGTGCGGCGGAAGGAAAAATCCGTTTCGGCTTTCACCACCTCGCCGTCTATTTCCAGCAGCGGATAGGCGAGGAAATTAATCGGGCCGGTCGCCGGCGGTGGATCGACGATGAGATCCCGTCCCTTCGTTAGTTCGAAGCGGTTTGCCGGATTGTGGCCAAAGTAATAGTTGGCGAGCTTCGGATTCTTCCAAGCCTCGCTAATATCGACCGGCACCCATTTGCCATCGGCGAAGAATTCCGCCCAGCAATGGTAGCCCTCCACCGGACCCTGGTTTTTCTCAGCGGGAATGGTCGCGCCGATGGCAAACCGGCCGGGAATGCCAATGCTGCGCGCCAAGGCGATGAAGTAAGCATGAAAGTCGGTGCAGTTGCCGGTCTTCACGTCACAAGCATAGACAGCGTCGCCGCGGCCCCAGCCTGACCCCGATTTGTCATAGCGCATCCGGGCGAGCACGTGATCGTAGAGAGCTTTCGCGCGGGCGAGATCGCCTGTTTTTCCGGCGACGGCTTCGTCGGCCAGCGTTTTGAAGGTTTGATCTGCCGGCACCAGTCTCTCGGGACCCAGGTAGCGCTTGCTCTCCTCGGCGCTGGCGGGATAGGCGGCTTTTTCTTTGCGGACGACGCGATATCGCAGCTCGACGGTTTTGCCAGCGTCGCCGGCCTGTGGGTAAAGCACGGCAATATCGTTTCCGTAGTCGCGGTCCTGCACTTTCTCCCAGCGCACCGGAATGCTGCTCGCTTCCAAGTGAACAGTCTGGAAGGCGTCAGTTTTCGCCAGCGGTAGCCAAAGCCGCGCGGCGCCTCGAATCTCCGGCAGCTTTACCCGGTAGCTAAATTCAAACTCGTCCGGGCCTCTGATGATGCTCGGCTCATCGGCGGCGCGAGTTGCCAGCACTCCCAACAGGAGCACGGCTAATGTGGTGAAATAGCGCATAAAAGATCAGGAGTGCTCAGCCATTGTCATTCCGCGCCAACGCGCCGCGAACTGACGATTCCGAAATTTTCAGGTGCGGCCACACGCCCAGACGGCGCAGCGCGCCATCCCGACCACGATGCCTGCGACGCATGTGCGCCGCAGGCCAATCGCGAGTGGGCGAGTCGGTCTCCGATTTTTACGACAGGGGCACCTTTTTCCAGATGCCGCCCTCTTCCTTCCAGTTGTAAAGCGGTTTCCCGCCAACCTTGTGCACCGTCGTCTCGGTCACTTTCATGCTGCCGGGTTTTCCGGAGAGGAAGAAATCGAGATCGTAGATCGTGCCATCGGCCGCTTTCATGTCGACGCAGGCAAATTGCTTGTCGCCGCCAAGACTGGAGAGCCGGTCGTCGTGCACCTTGACTAAGGTGAGCGCGAGATCCTTGCCCTCGTGCCGGACGTGAAACTTTCCGTCTTTTTTGCTCTCCGCCTCGATGTGCTTCTTGATTCCGGCGGAAATATCCGCCGTCGTCACCTCTGCTCCGGCACCGTCTTTTTTCGGATGCTCCTTAGGGTGTTCGCCTTCCTTTTTTGGATGTTCACCCTCTTTTTTGGGATGTTCCCCTTCCTTCGTCGGGTGCTCTTCTGCTACCGCCGGCATTACCGGTGTGAAAAAGAGCGCAAGCGCTACTGCGATGATGAATCGTGTAATCATGGATATAGGGTATTCAGCTGCGTCAGCTTTACGATACGGAATCGTTGCGCTGACAATTTTTGTCTCATGGATGGTCCGTACGTAAGTCGCACCTCGCGACTCTCCATTTAAAGACGCCCCATCACAAACAAAAATTCCCGCACACCTGCATTTTATGACCTGACACCGGTAAAGGGTCAGAACGCGTTGAGCTGAAAATTCTTGCCGGGCGCGGAATAAAACACCGGCGCAATACGTTGTTATGTGGGATGAGTTTTTGTTTGGCACCCCGGTGGAGGTGATTAATCAGTGCAGCGTGAACGGCTGAATCGCGCGCAACTCTCGCAAGGTTCGCGAATCCCGGGGAGCGCACGCGCCTCGCGTGCTGGCGCTGGCGCCCCGCCAGCGTGAACTTTTGGACGGCGGTTTCGCGGAACAGACGTGGCTGACCACGCTGTGATCGGATTCAACATCACACTGTATTAGAAAACGGAATGTCATGGTCCTCCTCCAACGAACGGGCGCGCGAATACGCGGAGTTGATCGAGCGCTGTCTCGACCCGCTGCATCGCACCGCTCTGCGGCTGACCGGCAATCCAACGGATGCGGAGGACCTCGTGCAGGAGACCTGCATTCGCGCCTGGCGCGCATGGGCGCAGCTCCGCG
>JACCZO010000217.1 GCA_013695925.1 Chthoniobacterales bacterium | reverse complement strand
GAAGGAAGTGAACCTGGTTTTCCGCCTGGAGAATCTGGCGCGGGTTTTGAACGAAGGGTGCGGCCTGAGCGAGGCGGCGCAAGCGAGGCTGAGCGACTTAGTCCCGGTTCGCGCACTGGGCGAACACGAACTTAAAGGCTTCGAAAACTCGCGCGCTTTCTTCGCCGCGATCTAGACCATCCCCAGCTTCATCCGCCCGGCTTCGCTGATCGTGTTCTGGTTCCAGGGTGGGTCCCACCGGGCCGGGTTACTACCGGGTGCCTTCCCTCGAAAATCTGTTTGCCGTGATGCCTTCGGTTGCGCCAACTCCCCGCTCGATGGCATCTGGCTGCGCGCACCGTAACTGCACAACGGCTCCGTCCCGACCCTGCGCGACCTGCTCAATCCGCCTAACGAACGGCCGCAGACTTTTCATCGCGGCTACGACGTTTACTACCCGGTCAAAGTCGGCTTCCAAGAGCCCCCGGAGCGTGCGGTCGGGCCCTTCGGGAAAATGGAGCAGCGCTATTTCCTCTTCGACACCCGGCGACGGGGCGAAGGCAACGGCGGTCACCTCTACGGCACCACCCTCCCGCCCGAGCAGAAAGAGCAATTGCTCGAATACCTCAAGACGCTTTAGGCGCGGGCATCCGTTGGAGACGCTTCCCAGAGGGAGGCGGCTACAGGGAGGCGGCTAGATTTCGCCGGTCGTCGGCGCGGGCCTATAGCCGCTCTGCAGGATGGCGTCGTGAATCGCCGGGGCGTGCGTTTTGCGCGCATCGAAAGTAACCCAGACGTTTTCCGATTTCGGATCGGCCACCACTTCCTTCACCCCTTTGATTCTCATCAGCGGCTCCCGCAACGCGCGCACGCATGCGTCGCAGTCGTTGCCATCGGTCGCGATGTCGATCTTCTCCCAAACCGGCTTGTCGGCGGTGTCGTGCAGGTTATGCGGATCAGCAGGGTCCATGTAATGACTTCGCTTTTCGGAGGACATCCGGGCGCATCGCGGGTCGATTAGCTTTTACGCAGGACCCGCTCCAGCACCGGCCAGACGTTGGCCGCGATAATCTTCTGCCCGCTGGCGTTGGGATGGATCATGTCAGGCAGATTCAGATTCGGGTTCCCGGCCACGCCATCGAGGAGAAAGGGCACCAGCTCGGCCGCGTTCCGGCGCGCGAGCTCGGCATACATCTGGCCGAAGGCAGTCAGGGAATCCTCGACCGAAGTTTGCGGGAGCTGCATTCCCGCGATGATCACGCGGACCTGCGGCGAATGGGCGCGCAGGCGGTCGATGATCTTCTGCAGGTTACCTTCGATCTGCCCCACCGGGATGCCGCGAAAGACGTCGTTGATCCCGAGCTGGACAATAAAAACGTCGATCGGACGATCGAGCAGTCGCGGCAGCCGGCGCAGACCGCCGGCGGTGGTGTCGCCGCTGACGCCGGCATTCACGATCCGGACCGGTCGACCTAGAGCGGCGGCCTTGGCGGAAAGCAGAGCGGGGTAAGCCTCGGCGCGCTTCAGCCCGTAGCCCGCGCTCAGGCTATCGCCGAGGACGAGAACGGTCGGCGTTTTGGCCAAGGCCGACGCCGCGGTGAACCCGAGAAGTAGAAAAGGGATGAGGGAGCGCATGAACCGATCTTCGACTCTCATCGAGGCGGTTTTGTTCATTGACTTGCCTCACCTTTCGGGGCGTTCTAAAGGTAAGCCCCGCCGCATCCGCGGGCTCGCAACTCAACCAACTATTCGCATCTTCTCTTATGGCAAACTTCGGCATTAACGGCTTCGGCCGCATCGGGCGCAACGTCTTGCGCGCCATGTCCCAGGATCAGGTCGCGCAGGTCTGCGCGATCAACGACCTGACCGACACTCACACTCTCGCCCATCTCCTGAAATGGGATTCGGTGCACGGGAAATTTGACGGCGAGATCAGCTACGACAACGAAAACATCATCGTCCGCGATCATAAGATTAAGATTCTGAAGGAGCGGGACCCGGCGAAGTTGCCCTGGAAAGACCTCGGGGTGGACGTGGTGCTGGAGTCGACCGGCTTCTTCACCGCCCGCGACAAGGCCGAGCTCCACATCAAAGGCGGGGCGAAGAAGGTTCTGATCAGCGCGCCGGCGAAGAGCCCGGATGCAACCATTTGCCTCGGGATCAACGACAACATTTATGATGCGGCGCAAATGAACATCATCTCCAACGCGAGCTGCACGACCAACTGCCTCGCGCCCCTGGCCAAGGTGTTGCACGATAATTTCACGATCGTGAAAGGCTTCATGAGCACGATCCACAGCTACACCAACGACCAGCGCATCCTCGATCTCCCGCACGAAGACCTGCGCCGGGCGCGGGCGGCGGCGATCAGCATCATCCCCTCGAGCACGGGCGCGGCCAAAGCGATCGGCGAAGTCTTACCCGAGCTCAAAGGCAAACTCAACGGCGGCGCCTTCCGCGTGCCGACGCCGGATGGTTCCGTGACCGATTTCACCGCCATCCTGGAGAAGGAAACGACGGCCGAGGCGATCAACGCGGCCTTCAAAAAAGCCGCGGCCGACGCCAGCTACAAGGGCGTGCTCGAGTACAGCGACGAGCCGCTAGTCTCGATGGACATTGTGGGCAATCCGCACTCCTGCATCTTCGACAGCGGACTCACGATGGCGCAGGGAACCTTCGTCAAGGTCGTGGGTTGGTACGACAACGAATGGGGTTACAGCAATCGTTGCGTGGAGATGCTGGAAATGATCGCCAAGTAAATCGTAATCGTGCTCGTGCTCATGATCGTGATCGAACCCCATGAAAATCTATTTTGACCACGAAAAACTCGACGTCTACCGCGAAGCGATCGCCTTCTGCGGTTGGACGGGTGAACTGCTTGCTACGATCGCTGTCCGCGCCGCCGTCAAAGATCAACTCGACCGGGCGTCAACCAGCACCCCGCTCAACATCGCGGAAGGGAACGGAAAGTTCTCACCGCGCGATCGCGCTCGATTTTTCGAGATCGCGCGCGGCTCCGCGTTGGAGTGCGCGGCCTGTCTGGATGTCATGGTTGTCCGAGGATTGGTTGCGGAAGGAGATATAGCGATTCGGAAGGAGCAGCTCAGCCGAATCGTGCAGATGTTAATGGGGATGCTGCGAAAGTTTTCTGAGCCTGCGGGGTTTCTGCATGAGGATGAAGGGGCTTATGCGGTCGTCGATCACGAGCATGAGCACGAGCACGATTACGAAGAGGAAACGCAGAAATGAGCAAACTCACCGTTCGCGACCTCGAGGTAGGCGGGAAACGCGTCCTCGTGCGGGTCGATTTCAACGTCCCGACGGAAGAGCGGGATGGAAAAATCGCCATCACCGACGACACCCGCATGCGGGAAAGCCTCCCGACGATCAAATACCTGCGCGAGCATGGCGCGAAGACGATCCTGATGGCGCACTTCGGCCGCCCGAAAGGTCAGCCGGTGGAAAAATTTTCGCTCCGTCCGGTCGGGCTGGCGTTGCACGACCTGATCAATCATCCCGTTGCGTTCAGTCATGACTGCATCGGCGCCGATGCCGAAACCATTGTCGCCGATATGAAGGAGGGCGATGTCACCCTCCTCGAAAATGTGCGCTTCCACGCGGGCGAGGAAGCGAACGATCCGATGTTTGCCCAAGCGCTCGCCAAATTGAGCGACGGTCTTTATGTGAACGACGCTTTCGGGGCCGCTCATCGCGCTCATGCCTCGACCGCGGGCGTCACTCACTTCGTTAGGCAAGCGGCCATGGGGTTCCTGATGGAAAAGGAGCTCAAATATCTGCAGGAAGAACTGACCACCCCGGCCAAGCCGTTCCTCGTCATCCTCGGCGGCGGCAAGGTTTCCGATAAAATCGGGGTGATCAAAGCGCTCATGGAAAAGGCCGACACCTTCCTGATCTGCGGCGCGATGGCGAACACCTTCCTCGAAGCCGGGGGCATCCACATGGGGAGCAGCCGGGTGGAGCGCGACAAGTTTGATCTCGCGCGCGAGCTGATCGCGCTCGCGGAGCAGAAACAGGTCAGATTCCTGCTCCCGATCGATTTGTTAGGCGCGGAAGAGATCAAGCCCGGTACTGCCACCCGCCACAGCGGACGTCTCTCGCCTGGCTACAGTATTCCCGATGGCTGGCAGGCGGTCGATATCGGCCCTTTGACGATCGCGCTTTTCAGAAGCGAGATTGCACGCGCCAAGACCATCCTGTGGAATGGACCGCCCGGGATTTTCGAAATCCAGGAATTCTCCGCCGGCACGGAAGCGATCGCCGAGGCGCTCGCCGAATCGAACGCGACCACGATTATCGGGGGCGGCGATTCCGTGACCGCGGTTAAGCACGCCGGCCTGGGCGACAAGATGACTTTCATTTCCACCGGCGGCGGCGCCTCGCTCGAGTTGATTGAAGGCAAGGAGCTCCCCGGGGTAAAAGCTTTAAGTGTCAAGTCTTGAGCTTTAAGGCTGCACCCGCGACTCCACTTCAAACTTAACTCTTAAAACTGAGATCTCATGCGCAAAAAAATCATCGCCGCCAATTGGAAGATGCACATGAC
>JACCZO010000214.1 GCA_013695925.1 Chthoniobacterales bacterium | reverse complement strand
CGAGCTGGTAGGCGGCGTGGCTCTCGTAGCCGAGGAGGGCGGCCCGCTCTGCGCGCAATTTCGCGGTGCGCAGGACGATATTGCGCGTGTCCCATTCGCCGCCGTGGCTGTTGCGGGCGAGGGAAGCTTTCATGATCCGCTCCCGCAGGGCGCGATTCTTCAAATTGGTCAGGGGCGGTTGCTGGGAGGTATTCTGCAGGGCGAGGACGAACTTGCCCTCCTTCTTCTCCTCCTTCGCGGCCGCGCTTGCGGCCGTGATCGCATCCGGCGACAGGCCGTCGAGTTCCTCGCGCTTGTCGACCACGATGACGTCGGCGTTTTTCTCTTTCAGGATGTTCTGAGAAAACTTGGTCTGCAATTCCGCCAGCTCGGAATTCATCTTCTTAAGCTTGGTCTTATCCGCGTCGGAAAGCTTGGCGCCGGCCCTGACGAAATCTTTATAATAACGCTCGACGAGCCATTTCGATTCATCGTCGAGGCTGAGTTTTTCGCGGTTGTTGTAAAGAGTCTCGACCCGTTTAAAGAGCGGACCGTTGAGATAGATCGCGTCGAGATGCGCCGCCAGTTTCGGCGCCATATCGGTCTCGATCTTCTGCAGATCGGGGTTGGTGTGCGCGCCGGTGAGGTTGGAAAAAATGCGGTCGACCCGGCCGAGGAGGTCGCCGGTTTTTTCGAGGGCGACGATGGTATTTTCGAAGGTCGGCGCCTCGGCATTGCTCGAGATCGGTTCGATCTCCTGGAGCTGGCCGGCCATGCCCTGCTCGTAGCCGGAGGTGAAATGCAGCGGTTTGATTTTGTCGAAGGGCGGATAATGGAGATCGAGGCTGCTTTCTTTGAGCAACGGGTTTTCAGTCATGGATGGCGCGGTTGGAGCGGGCGATAAAGCAGGAGTCGGTTCCGCGGAAGTGACGGAAAATGCCGACAGCAACAAAAGAGAAACGGCCGCGAGAATGCAACCGCAGCGACGAGAAAGAAAAGTAAAGGTAATCATAATTCGTTAGCAAAGTTGGTCCGCTAGTAGCGCAACCAGGGCGTAGTTATTTACATCGGGTTTCGAATCGGAAAAGGTTTTGTTTGGAGCAATTTGGTTGCGGTAATTTCCGATCGGGCGACCGGGCGGAACGGAGCGGGCGAAAGTTTAGCGGCTGCCGCAGATATTCGGTCGATCCGCGCAGCGCTTTGCGCCAGGCATATAACAAGAAACAATACCGCTCTATTCCGTAAATAAGAGATTGACAAAGGTCGCGCCAAGGGGCCAGCCTTCCGGGGAGCCCTGAACCACACCCATCGTCATGAAAACATCTGCAAATGCAAAAATTGGCGTCTTCCTCACGGTATCGCTCGTCATTTTCTGCTTCGCTCTCAGCCGAACCGCGATCGCTGCGACCGTCAATGTCGACGTGGGACCGGGTGGGAGTATCGTTTTTGAACCTTTTTCGGTTTCTATTCAACCCGGTGATACCGTCATGTGGAGCTGGAAAAGCAACCATCATACTGTGACCGCGGGAACCCCCGGCGCCCCGACCGGTTTGTTTGACTCCGGGATTCAGAATTTAGGGTCTACATTTTCCTTTACGTTCACGAATCCAGGAACGTTCAACTATTATTGTACTCCGCATGGAGCCGAAGGCATGAGTGGGGTTGTGATTGTGGCAGGGGCGACGCCGACTCCCACTCCCACTCCGACCCCTTCGCCTACCCCCACGCCGGATCCGAACATCGACGCCCAGCCGCTGAACATCTCCACCCGGATGCAAGTGCTGACGGAGGACCGAGTGCTCATTGGGGGCTTCATTATCACCGGCAACGATCCAAAAGAGGTCGTTTTGCGCGCCATCGGGCCGTCGCTCGCCGCTTTTGGAATTGCAAATCCACTGGCTGACCCGGTTCTTGAGCTTCGCGCGGCCGACGGATCTTTGATCACGATGAACGATAACTGGAAGGACACCCAACAATCCGAGATCGAGGCGAGTGGATTCATGCCATCTAATGACCTCGAGTC
>JACCZO010000191.1 GCA_013695925.1 Chthoniobacterales bacterium | reverse complement strand
ACCGACTCGATTTCATGCTGCTCTTTGCGGCGTTGATCGGCGCGCTCAGCGGCTGGCTCGGCGCTTCTTTCAGCGGCATTTTTAGCGACATGCCCGCCGGCGCGATCATCGTGATCGTCGCCGCCAGCATCTTCCTCATCAGTATGTTTTTCGGCACCGCCCGCGGGGTCGTCCCGAGACTGCGCGACCAGGCCCACCTCAAGCGCCGGGTCGGTCGTCAGCATCTTCTCCGCGCCGCCTACGAACTCGCCGAGCGCCAGTCCGAGCCGGTAAAAAACGTTGCCGTCTCCCGTCAGGCGATGCTCGCGCACCGCTCCTGGTCGCCGCGCGAGTTCCGTAAAATTCTCGAACGCGCCAAAGACGAAGACCATATCGAGGCGTCCTCGGCGGACACAATCCATCTCTCGGAATCCGGGTTTGGCGAAGCTGCCCGCGTCACCCGCAACCATCGCCTCTGGGAACTCTATCTCATTCGCCACGCCGACATCGCGCCCAGCCATGTCGATCGCGACGCCGACATGGTCGAGCACATTCTCGGCGCCGAACTTGTCCGCAAACTGGAGGCCGAACTGGGCGACGAGGGAACGCTCCCGCGAAGCCCACACGCCGTTTAATTTGAGTCCCGAATCCTAAACCTGATTTCCATGTCCTGGACCATCTTCGACACCTGGATCGCCGTCACCGGCATGCTCTGCGCGATTTCCTGCGCCATCCCCGGCTCCTTTCTCGTGCTTCGCAAAATGAGCATGATGGGCGACGCCATCAGCCACGCCGTGTTGCCCGGCCTCGCCGTCGCCTTCTTCGTCACCGGCGCGCGCGACAGCCTGCCGATGTTCCTTGGCGCCGCCGTCGTCGGCATTCTCACCGCGCTTTTCACCCAATGGATCAGCAAGTTCGGCAAGGTGGACCAGGGCGCCGCGATGGGCATCGTCTTCACCACCCTCTTCGCCCTCGGCCTCATCCTGATCGTCCGCGCCGCCGACCATGTCGATCTCGACCCCGGCTGCGTCCTCTACGGAGCCATCGAACTAACGCCGCTCGACATGGTGCAAATCTTTGGGATTGAGCTACCCCGAGCCGCCGCCGTCAACGGCGCCACCCTGCTCGTCAATCTCGGCATCGTCGCCCTCCTTTTTAAAGAAATGCGCCTCAGCGCCTTCGATCCAGGACTCTCCGACGCCCTCGGCTTCTCCTCCAGATTCCTGCATTATCTGCTCATGACCATGGTCGCGGTAACCACCGTCGCCGCCTTCGAATCGGTGGGGAGCATCATCGTCATCGCCATGCTCATCGTGCCCGCCGCGACCGCCCTGCTCATCACCCGCCGCCTGCTCCCAATGATCCTCATCGCCTGCGCCGTCGGCAGCGCCGCCGCGTGGCTCGGGCACTACATGGCCATCCGCATCCCGCCGCTCTTCGGCATTACCGACACCACCAGCTCCGGCATGATGGCCTTCGCCGCCGGTCTTCTCATGGTCGTCGCTTGGATCGCCGCGCCGGGCGATGGCCTGATCGCTCGTTTCCTCAAAGGACGCGCGGACCGGGCTCAAGGTCCATC
This sequence comes from Chthoniobacterales bacterium, assembly GCA_013695925.1. GTDB lineage: Bacteria > Verrucomicrobiota > Verrucomicrobiia > Chthoniobacterales > UBA10450 > Palsa-1392. The sequence goes on along the minus strand of JACCZO010000191.1, from coordinate 1,650 downwards.
CGAAGGCGGACCCGTCGCGGGCCAGCCGTCTCCCGAAGGATCCGCCATTTGACACACATTGCCGTAACCTAAACTTCGATCAATTCTTAGAGGCGGTGCGCGGTAGCACGTCTCCGAAGGGCGCTCGCGTTTTTTTCCCGCAAGAATGTGCTCAGGCCGACCACGATTTTCCGATTCACTCGGGCGGGCGGCTTTTGCTTAACGATTCGCGGGTCTGGCGCAGCTCGTCGCGAATCGTTTGCAGGAGCGCGATCATTTCCGCGTTTGGATTCGTGCTCGCGGCCGCTGTTTCGCTGCTTTCGTTAGGCAAAGATCTCCCGGCCGCGTGATAGCCGCGCATCCGGGTGTAAAGGAAATCACGGATCCTGCCGTATTCCTTGAATCCCTCGATGATCAGTTCCGCGTCGGCCGAGCCCGACGCAGTCTGGATTTGAATATCGGCCAGCCCGAGCCAGCGCTGGATCACGCCGGAGCGCAGATGAATATCCTGGATGCGGGCGTAGGTGAGATTGACCTCGCGCCGGTAGAGAATGCCGACGCGCATGTGAATGCCTTCCTCGTCGAAGGTGTAGCGCAAAGTGTGGTAGCGAAAATAGAGATAGGGCAAGACAAAGATGACCCCGGGACCGGTAAAGAGTGCGCGGATGAGATAGAGCTTCCAGAGCGCGGGATCAGGCGCGCTGAGCGTGAAAATATCCTGGTCCGATGTCGGTGCGGTAATCATGCAACTCCGTTTTTGATACGAGGAATCTCGCGCGCCGTCCATCTCATCCTGACGCCGGCCTCGTTTCGCCGCCTCGGTATTTCAATTTGCCAGCCCCGCCGCGCGGCTGCATGAAAGGTGGATGATTCGAAAAAGACCCTTCGTCGCCGCCCTTCTCGGTGCGGCGTTTCTTCTCTGTCTTCCGTCCGCCTGGGCCGCGGGTCCAGATTATGCCGACGTCAAAGCGCAGATCGCGAAACAGCATGACGAAGGGGTGAAGCGTCTCCAGGATTGGATCAAGCTGCCTTCGATCGCGGCGGAAAATCTGAATTATCCGCAGGGCGCCGACTACATGATCAAGCTGCTGAAGGACGCCGGTTTTCAGCGCGCGGAACGGGTCGAGATCACGGGCAAGCCGGGTGTTTTTGCCACTCTCGACGCCGGCGCGCCGAAAACGATCGGCCTTTATTTCATGTATGACGTGAAGCAGTTCGATCCCAAGGAATGGTCCTCGCCGCCGCTCGAGGCCGCGATCGTGGACAAGCCGGGACTGGGCAAAGTGATGATGGGCCGCGGCGCGGTGAACCAGAAAGGGCCGCAGGCCGCGTTCCTCGCCGCGCTTCATGCAATGAAGGCCGCCGGCCACAAAGTGCCGGTTAACCTCGTCCTCGTCGCGGAAGGCGAAGAGGAAATCGGTTCGCCCAATTTCGGGCAGATCGTGCACAAGCCCGAGATCGAGAAAGCGCTCGCGAAATGCGCCGGCATATTCATGCCCTTCGCCAGCCAGGGGCTGGACGGGATGGTCACCGTGACGCTGGGTGCAAAAGGCGTGATCGAAGTGGAGCTGACCTCCAACGGCGAGAAGTGGGGCCGCGGTCCGCTGAAGGACATTCATTCCTCCAACAAGGCGCGGGTCGACAGCCCGGTCTGGCACCTCGTGCAGGCGC
>JACCZO010000184.1 GCA_013695925.1 Chthoniobacterales bacterium | reverse complement strand
GGACGGCACTCCGCTCAAGTATGGCGACAAGATACAGTTGCTCAATGCTTATACTGAAGCCGGCTATCTCGACGTCTGGAGCGATAAACTAGCCAGCATTTACGGGCCTCTTCTTACCAAAAAGGATGAAACGGATTATCCGGTTTTTGCCTCTAAGAATCCGAGGGGTGCTTCTAGCACATGGACAGTCACTGCCCTCGATGGCAAAACAACCGGAGAAGTCAAGGAAGGCGCAGTTATCAAGCTGGCGGATGGAACGCCGGAGCATTCTGATCATTTTCTCGAAGCAAACGGTCATGTGACCGCCGGGAAAGGCCCGTTCGCAGATTACAAAGATTCCAAGCTAATGGTGTTCACCACCGATAAGGAAGGATTTCACGCCGGGTCCGAACAATGGCAGATCACGCTCAAAAAATAGGCGGCGGCAAGCCACCACGGCGGAATGCACGGTGTTGCGTTTTGCCTTGGCGTTGGCTCTGATCCCGATCGCAGAAAATGTGCGCCTACCCCGAGGCGGGTAGGCGCTTTTGCGATAGTTCGGAAGCTGGGAGGTAAAGGAACGCAATGACCACGATATTTCTGTCCCGTAATCAGAGACCTACTGCGATACGTCGCCTACGCCGGCTCCGGCCATCCTCCGCTCACTCCTCCTGTCCGAACTCCACAGCACCCACGACAAGCAGGGGGGTTGGTTTACCCCCCTCAAGACGACCATCGCCGGGCTCACAGCCGAGCAGGCGAAATGGGTGCCGAAAAATGCGGAGGGCAAACTCGGCTCCAACGCGAGCCACTCTGTCGGCATGCTGGTTCAACATCTCGTCTTCTGGAATGAAAATGCGTTGGCGCGTTTCCGCGGTGAAAGACCGCCCCGTTTCGGAGATAGCGACGAGACTTTCACTAAATTCGACGCGGCGAATTGGGACGACCTCGTGCTGCGGCTCGATAAGGTAATGCAAGAGCTGGAAGACCTGGTCGAAAAAACGCCGGAAAATAAACTGGCGGACGAGGCATCGACTATATCTTCCCTTTGCACCCATAACGCTTATCACATCGGACAGATCCTCTCCCTGCGAGTGCTGCAGGGATCCTGGAACCCTGAGGACAGTGTGGAGTAGACCTATGAAACTAAAAACAATCCGTGAGTTTACGGCAAACGGGGGCATCCACGCCGTGATGGTAGCCGCCAAACATTTGCTATGCGTAGGGTTCGTCGCCCTGGCGTGGGCGCAGCCGGGGCGCGCGCAGTCCGAAGGCACGAAGACGGATCCGGAGGTGCTCGCTCTCGCTTCCTTGCCCTATTCCTTCATCCAGAGGTTCATTAAGAGTGAGTTGAGCATTGATTACGTGATCGGCAGTCAGGCCGTGAATCCGTTCTATCTCACCGGCGATTTCGATGGCGACGGTCAGATGGATTACATTCTCCGGCTTCAGTCGAAAGCGGATAAGCAAAAGGAGGAGGACGCCGTTTTCTTCGCCGAAGGCGAGCCGCGTTTGCTCTCAAAGGACATAAAAGAGACGTATCCCGGGCCGGCTTGGTATGTCGTCTCGAAGAAGGAAAAGATCAGCTTGGGGGCCAATGATGAAGAGGGAGCGAAGCCACCTGAACCCAAAGGGGACTCCATCATGATGGTAAGGCCGGAGAGTTCCAGCGCGCTCGTCTTTTGGAATGGAAAGAGCTTTGAGCTTTTCTGGCAGGGCGATTGATCGCGCCGCAGCGGAGCGTGGCAAAAAAACCTTATGAAAATAAAAATAACCTTAGTCATGTCGATCATGCTTTCGGCCGTTGCCCTCGGCCGAGAGACCGAAACGGTCAAAGTGCCCGCGGAAGTTCAGCCGTTTGTGAAAGACCACTCAAAACCGATCGCGCTCGAGGCGGCGGATTTGAACGGCGATGGACGGGAGGATTTCGTCCTGGTCGTTGAACGCGAAAAACCTGAGATCGACAACGACGGCTTTCCGATCAATCAGCGTCCACTTCTTATTCTCGTTCGCGGTAAAAATGGCAAATTAACCGAGGCAAAGCGGAATGAAAAAATCGTCTATTGTTCGGAGTGCGGCGGGAGGATGGGCGATCCGTTTCAGGGCGTTGATGTAGCCAAAAACACTTTCACGGTGAAGCACTACGGCGGCGGCGGACAGCGTTGGAGCGCGAATTACACATTTAATTATTTTAAGGCGGATAAGACTTGGCGTTTGGTTCGCAATGAGGATGAAACCTTTCACGTGGCCGACACCGAGAACGTAAATAAAAAGGTTAAACGGAGGGACGATTTCGGCAAAATTGATATTGCCGATTTCGACCCGAAGACGCTGGAAGAACAATCGAATTAGATCCGATAGGAACGAAGTTCAAATTTGATCTCAACGCACCCGAAGCCAACGAATTTGGAATTTCCTACGGCGGATGGCAACCTCGCCATGTATGACGGCGATAAGCTGATCTGGTCGACGAACACCGCTGGCAATCCCGGTGCGGAACTGACCCTCACTCCAGAGGGTGAACTCCAGATTGTCAAGGGCGGCACGACGCTCTGGAGCAGCAAAGGCGCGAAGTAGGAAACGGACTGTTTCAACTCGACCGTCGGTCGGGGCCAGACAGACTTTTCGCTACGGTTGGTGGACCCGGCTGAGCCAAGCGTGTGAGGCGTGAAGCGCGCGCTTGGTCCACAGGCAGTGGTGGAAATGGGGTTTGGTCACGTGTTACAGCGTCGGCCCGTGGACGCTCGGAATCGAGAGGATCGAGGTAAGACGCTGACAGGAGCAATTACCTGTACGGGCGAGGGGCCATTCAAGTAGAGGCCGTTTTGAAGGAGTAGGCTTCTTCACTGCTCGCGAAATATCACGAAAGCGCCTCCCCGCGCGCATAGAGCTGGCTAGCGATCGACTTCCCCCATGACGATGTCGATGCTGCCAAGAATAACCATCACGTCGGCGACGGTGTGGCCGAGACACATGTCTTCCAGAACGGTGAGATTGATGAAGCTGGGCGGGCGCACGCGGTAGCGGTACGGCGTCCCCGTGCCGTCGCTGATCAAGTAGAAACCGAGCTCGCCTTTCGGGCCTTCGATCCGGCCGTAGGCTTCGCCGACGGGCGGCTTGAAAGCGCGGATTTTCACTTTCGGATTCATTACCGGCCCGGCGGGAATTTGAGCGAAGGCTTGATCAAGGATCGCGAGGCTCTCGCGCAATTCGAGCACGCGCATCATCAGGCGATCATAGCAATCGCCGTGATCGCCCAGCGGGACGCGAAATTTGAAGCGCGGATAGAATCCGTAGCCGTCCACTTTGCGCAGATCGTAATTCACGCCGGAGGCGCGCAGCATTGGCCCGGTGATGCCGGCATTGATCGCAAGCTCCGCGGAGAGTTTGCCGATTTCCTGGGTGCGCGCGATCAGAATTTCATTCGCGACGATCAGCTGCTCGAACTCGTAGAGAAAGCGCGGAAATTCCGCGACCACTTTTTTCGCCCGCTCGATCCAATCCGGTCCCGCATCAACGCGGCAACCGCCGAAGCGCATGAAGTCGCACATCATCCGGGAACCGGAGAGCGACTCGAAGAGGTCGAGGATTTTTTCGCGCTCGCGGAAGGCATACATCAGCGGCGTGCCCCATGCGCCCATGTCGCTCAGGAGGAAGCCGAGGAGCGAGGTGTGATTTTGAAGTCGCGTCAGCTCCGCGAGGATGATGCGCAAATATTCCGCGCGTTCAGGCACTTCGATGCCGGCGAGTTTTTCGACACTGAGCGCGTAGGCCCAGTTGTTGGTCATGGAGCAAAAGTAATCGAGCCGATCGGTGTAAGGCATCGAGCCGAGGTAGCTGGTGTTCTCGCCGATCTTTTCGTGGTTGCGATGCAGGTACCCAAAGACGGGCTTGAGCTTGACCACGGTTTCGCCCTCGAGCGCGACGTTCATCCGGAAGACGCCGTGAGTCGATGGATGCTGCGGGCCCATCGAGATCTCGAGCAGCTCGCCGTCGAGTCGCGAGGTCATCGGCGGCGGCGCCTCCGCCAGTTCGTGAAATCCGACGCGCTCGCGTTCGGCGCGGTTCTGTTCGGAGGTGATGGCGAGTTTTTCCACCGGCCGCGACAGCCGCCTGGAAACGAGATGACTGGCGAGCAAACCGCACAGGAGCAAAGCCGCGCCCGCCACGAGCACGTGCGTGCGGATTCAAGCGGCCATTCGCGCCCGACGGCCATTGCCGGTTCAGCGCGAGAAATCGCTGCCAATCTTCCGCCTCCACCCGCCAGCGCGCGATGATGTCTTCGCCTCGCGCGAGCGCTTGCTTCGCCCGCACATCCTGGTGCCGGAACAAGGCCAGCAACCCGCCAAACACGACACCCACAGCGCCGAAGAAGATTAAGGCAGTTCGAACTCCCGTGCTGTGGCCGGCGCCTAGCCAGAGCCACGCGAGCGAGAGCGCTCCCAGGCCGAGACACCAGAGCCCGACCGTTCGCCAGCGATGTGGATCGCGCATGCTTCACCCGCACAGTGATCAGCAGACAGGCCGCCACTCAAGCTCGGCGTATATCTCACCGCGCGCACAATCGGATCAATCTCGCGCACGGTGACGCGATGCAGGCCGAGCGGGTTCGGTCGGGCCGGTGAGCAGGTGTAAAGTCCGAGCCGGACT
>JACCZO010000127.1 GCA_013695925.1 Chthoniobacterales bacterium | reverse complement strand
GGTGCGCGGGCAGAAAAAGTTCGCGACGGCAAGATGGCGTCGCCGGCGGGCGAGACGCCCACCCTACCCGGGAGTGATCCGCTCTTCGCCGGCGTAGATGTTCATCGTCGCGCCGCGCAGGAATCCGATGAGCGTCTGATTGTTGGCGCGGGCAAACTCGATCGCGAGACTGGTCGGGGCGGAAAGCGCGGCCAGCGCGCCGATTCCCGCGGCGAGCGCTTTCTGGGTCATTTCGAAAGAGACGCGGCCGGAGAGGAGAAGGATGCAATTGCCTAACGGGAGCTGTCCGGCGAGCAACTGATGGCCGATCAATTTGTCGAGCGCGTTATGCCGTCCAACGTCCTCGCGCAGCAGAATCAATTCGCCGTGGGCATCGAAGAGGGCGCAGGCATGGAGGCCGCCGGTGCGTTGGAAGGTTGTCTGCGCCGCGAACAGTTTTTCCGGGAGCTGGAGCAGCACCCGCTCGTCGATCGTGAGCGGGGCGTTGATTGGTGCGAATTGCTGGATCGCCGATTCGATCGTCGCCTTGCCGCAGATCCCGCAACTCGAGGAGCTGAAAACATGGCGACTCAAGCGCGTGAGATCGAATTTGGCGGGATCGACGAGTGTGATATCGACGCCGTTGCCGGCCGAATCGCCCGTCGTTAGGCAGGAAGTGATCTCGAAAATATCCGCTCCGCTGCGCACGATGCCTTCGGTCAGAACGAATCCGGCCGCCAGTTCGCGGTCGTGACCCGGGGTGCGCATCACGACCGCCACGCTTCGGCCTTCCACGCGGATTTCGAGCGGCTCTTCCACCGCGGCTTCATCGGTTTGGGTGGCGAGCGGTTGGCCGCTCCGATATTTCACGAGGTCGAACGTCCTCGCCGAGTCCCGGTTTTTCACAGGTCGGCGGGCGTATTGAGGTTGAGGAAAAGCACAGACTCGGCGGCGGAAACTGCTCGTTCCGAAAGCAGCCCCTGGTCGATCGCGGCACGAACAAAATTTTGCAGGGAGAAATCGCCGTGGCGCAGCTGCTCCGCGGCCAGCGCAGCGCAGGCTGCCGGGTAAGCCGCGGCGAGCGGTTCGAACCCTTCCGGGCCGCGCGGCACTGCGCCCTGACCGTCGCGGGAAAGCGAACGGAGAAACTCCGCGCTCATCCGCGGGAGGTCGATTGCCAACACGACAAGCAGCGGTGCCGTGCATTTTTGCAACGCGGCAGAGACTCCGGCCAGCGGGCCCGCATCCGCGATTTCGTCGGGTAGGATTTCGCAGGCGCTCCATTCCTCCCGCGGAGGCCCGGAAACCATCAACTGCTCCGGCGACAATTGTCTCAGGGTCCTGAGTTGCCGACGCCAGAGCGGCTCGCCCTCAAACTCGAGCGACGCCTTATCCCGGCCCATGCGCGAAGATTTTCCCCCCGCGAGAAGGACGGCACTGCAGCGCATCGTCAAGAGAGAGCGGCGGGTTGCAGAACTTTCAACTGCGCCGGGCCCACCCTGATGTGGCCGTCGGTCAAAATTCGCGCCCGCAAGCCGCCCCGGCCCGCGAGAAACTTTTCCGCGCCGGGCGCGAAGGCGCTGTCCATCCAGTAGCAGGGCGCGCAATGCGCGGTGCCGCGAAATTGCACGCCTTGCAGTTCGAAATCCGCCCCGATCAATGCTTTCAAATCGACTCCGGAGAGGATGACGTTGCGGCGCAGGACGCCGGGAGATTTGTCGGCGATGTCGAAGTGGCGCGCCAGCTCGGCAAAGACTTCCGCCGAGAAAAAAGTGATCTGTCCCTTGTAATTTTCCCGGTAATCGAAAAAGCGATCTTCGCGAATGCCGCGGCCCGCGACGCACTCGATCTCGTCCGTTTCCTCGAGAGGAAAATCATCTGGCGCCCGGCCGTGATGGCCGAAGTAATCATGGCCGGGCGAGGTGAAAATGTGCTCGATTGTCATCGGGCTGAGAGCATGCCGTTATGGTGTGCCCGGCGCAACCGGAGCGGAGCGTCGATCAGCTTCGCTGCGGAAGGTAGCGCAAGCTTCCAGCTTGCAGAACGAACCGCGCAAGCTGGAAGCTCGCGCTACCCTCCACGAGTCCCGCTTCGTCGGGTTGCTCTGACCTTGACGGAACCAAGTCACCGGTGACGGTTGACTTCGTATGGGAACTGTCCGGCGCGTTTTTGCCTATTTGAAGCGTTACCCGCTGCTCGCGATCGGGACGCTGAGCTGCGCCATCCTCGGGACGCTGATGGTGGTGGTTTTCCCGGCGGTGGCGAAGCGGGTCATTGATGAGGTTCTGGTGAAGGGACACGCGGAACAGCTGGTGCCCTTGGTCCTGACGGCGGCGCTGGCGTTTTTTCTACAACACGGACTCAATGCCGTGCGGATTGTTTTGAACAATACCTTTGAGCAAAAGGTGATTTTCGATCTACGGAGCGATCTTTATTCGCACATCCAGATGTTGCCCCTGCGCTGGTTTGATAATCGGGCGACGGGCGATTTAATGACGCGCATCCTGGAGGATGTGAACTCGGTCGAGCGGATGCTGATCGATGGGGTGGAGCAGGGCGTGGTGGCGCTGCTGCAGGTCGTGATCGTGCTCGGGATGATGGTTTACCTGAGCACTTCGCTTACGCTGGTGGGCCTGGCGCCGGCGCCTTTGCTCGCGGGCGGCGCGCTCTGGTACACGCTCACGGCGCATCGGCGTTATCGACTGCAGCGGCGGGCGTCGTCGGCGATGAATTCGTTGCTGCACGACAACCTGGCGGGGATTCGACAGATCAAGAGTTTTGTCCGCGAAAAGGAGGAACATAAGCGCTTCAATTCCGTGAGCGATCAATTGCGCCACGCCACCCTCGTGGTGATGAAGGTATGGGCGATTTATCACCCATCCATGTATCTGATCGGCTCGCTCGGGATCGTGCTCGTGGTCTGGGTGGGCGCGCGCAGCGTGCTCGCGGGCGCGATGCAGGTCGGCGATTTGATCGCGTTCCTGATGCTGACGGGATTCTTGTATGAGCCGATCAACAAGCTGCATCAGCTCAATCAACTGATGCAGGCGGGACGCGCGGCGGGTGAGCGTGTTTTCGAGATCATCGATCAGCCGATCGAGCCGGGTTGGGATGTGGCCGCGACGCCGGCGAAGATTCGGGGCGACGTTCGCTACGAAGATGTGAGTTTCAATTACGGCGATGAAAGCGTGCCGGCGTTAGAGCAGATCGATTTTCATGCGCAGCCGGGCGAAACGGTGGCGCTTGTCGGCACAACCGGCGCGGGCAAGTCGACGCTGGTGAATCTGCTGACGCGTTTTTACGAGCTGACCTCGGGCGAGATT
>JACCZO010000099.1 GCA_013695925.1 Chthoniobacterales bacterium | reverse complement strand
CGCAGTTCGGCGGCTTCGCCGGCCGCAACTTGCAGGATGGCGACGAGCTCTCGTTAGGCAAAGCCGCTCCCCCGGCGGAGGATGCGCCGCGGCTCGCGTCCTGGAGCGCGCTGCCGGAGTGGAGCCTGACTGCCCTGCCGACGCCCATCCTGCGCGTGGTGCGGGGCGCGGAATGGGACCTGTTTGACCGCAAGTCGCGGCACTCGTTTCTGGAAACCGCCTTCACCGTTGGCGCCGAGGCGGACCGGATGGGCGTGCGCCTGGAAGGCGCGGCGCTGGCGCGCAAAAAGAAGCGCGAGTTGCTCTCCGAGGCGGTCGCGCCGGGAACGGTGCAGGTGGCGAACAACGGGCAGCCGATTCTATTGCTCGGGGATTGCCAAACGATCGGCGGCTACCCCAAGATCGCGCACGTGGTCACAGTCGATCTCGCGCCCGCGGCCCAGCTTTTGCCTAACGACACCGTCCGTTTCGAGCAGGTGAGCCTGGACGAGGCCGTCGCGTTGTTCGAGGAACGCGCGAACGATCTGGAACTTTTTCGAGTCGCTCTCAGTCTCCGCCGCAAATGAATCTGTCAGTCGATCTGAATGCCGATCTCGGTGAGGGCGCGGCCGGCGAAGGCGAGCTGCTCGCGCTCGTCAGCTCGGCCAATATCGCCTGCGGTTTTCATGCCGGCGATCCGGGCAGCATGACCGCTTCCATCCTGGCCGCGAAAGCAGCGGGAGTGGCGGTGGGGGCGCACCCCGGCCTGGCCGATCGCGAGAATTTTGGGCGGCGCGAGCTGCCGGTCACGCCGGGCGAAGTCTTTGCCCTCGTTACCAATCAGGTCGGAGCGTTCCAGGCCGTCGCAACTTCGTTAGGCGTGCGGCCGAACCATGTGAAACCCCACGGCGCGCTCTATAACATGGCGGCACGCGATCCGGCCCTGGCCGAGGCGGTGACGAACGCCATCCTCGCGGTCGATCGCCGTCTTCTGCTCTTCGCGCCGGCCGGCAGCGCGCTGGCCCGCGCCGCCGCCGCGATCGCGCTGCGGGTCGCGCGCGAAGTTTTCGCCGATCGTAATTATTTGCCCGACGGCTCGCTCGTCCCTCGGACGCGGCCAGACGCGCTTCTGCACGACGCTGAGGAAGCGGCCGAGCGGGTCCTGCGCATGCTGCGCGAAAACGTGGTGCGCGCGGTCGACGGGAGCGATGTCCCTCTTGAGGTGGACACGATCTGCCTGCACGGCGACAAACCGGAAGCGGTCGCTTTCGCGCAGAAATTGCGCGCGCAATTAAGCGCGGCCGGGGTCAAGGTGGCGGCGCTATCCAATTAACTCGATGAACTCGCCTAACGAAAAGCTGGTGCGCGGCTTGGGACCGCTCGATGCGACCATGATCGTGATCGGCTCGATGATCGGGTCGGGCATTTTCATCACCTCGGCGGAGTCGACCCGGCTTCTCGGCGCGCCCGGCTGGCTCATTCTCGCCTGGGCGATGGCCGGGCTGCTCACGATCACCGGCGCGCTCTGTTGCGCGGAGCTTGCCGCGATGATGCCGAAGGCGGGCGGGCAATACGTTTTCTTGCGCCAGGCTTACGGGCCCTCGATCGGTTTTCTTTTTGGCTGGACGCTTTTTTTGGTCATTCAAACCGGGACGATCGCGGCGGTGGCGATCGCTTTCGCCAAGTTTGCCGGGGTCTTTTTTCCGGCAGTCGCGACCGAGCATTACCTCGTCGAACCGGTGCATTTGTTTGGCGCCTACGCGCTCAGCCTTTCCACCGAGCAGTTGGTGGCCGTCCTCCTGATTTTTTTTCTCACCTGGATCAACACCCGCGGGCTGGAACTTGGACGACTGATCCAAAACACCTTCACCTTCGCCAAGACGGCCGCGCTCGTCGGATTGATCGTCATCGGGCTCTTGTTAGGCTGGCAGGCCACGACGGCGGCCAGGGCGGTGGATTGGTGGAATCCGTGGGCGAACGGCTGGACGCCGCAGGCCGCGCAGCCGGGGCTCACGATGACGGGCGGGCTGGCGCTGATCGTGATTTTTGGGAAGGCGATGGTCGGCCCGATCTTTGCCCAGACCGCCTGGACCAACGTCACCTTTACCGGGGGCGAGATTCGCGATCCGGGCCGGACCCTGCCGCGCGCGCTCCTCATCGGCTGCGGGCTGGTCGTGGTCCTTTACGTCCTGGCCAACCTGGCCTACGTCGCCACCCTGTCGTTAGGCGAGATCGCTCATGCCCCGCAGAACCGGGTCGCGGTCGCGGCGATGCGCGCTGTTCTCGGCTCGACCGGCGCGAGCCTGATGGCAGGAGCAATCCTGGTTTCGACTTTCGGCTGCAACAACGGGCTCATTCTGGCCGGGGCCCGGGTCTACTACGCGATGGCGCGCGACCGGTTGTTTTTCCGCGAGGTCGCGCGAACCAATGCGCAGCACGTGCCGGCGGTGGCGCTCGTCGCGCAAGGCCTCTGGGCGGCGCTCCTCACCCTGCCGCGGACGATTGGGGCCGATCCCACGACCGGTGCAGTCCGATACGGGAATGTCTACACTCAATTGCTCGAGTACATCGTGGCAGCCGACCTCGTCTTCTACGTCCTGCTGGTGGCGGCGGTGATTGTGTTGCGCCGGAAAATGCCAGAGATGCCGCGACCCTATCGAGCGTGGGGTTATCCGGTTGTGCCGATCGTCGCGATCGCGCTCGCGACCCTCCTGGTGGTCGATCTCGCAATCCTGGCGCCGGCCACCTGCGGGATTGGCTTCGCCCTCGTCCTGAGCGGCTTTCCGGCGTATTACCTTTGGAAGAAGCGCTCCCTGACGAGCGCTCACTCGACCCCGTAAACTTCGATCAGACCGATGCCGGTCGCCCCATTCACGCCGCGCATGATGGCGGTGAAGTTCCCCGGGGCGCTCTCGAAATAAATGCCCGACTCGAAACCGTTGACCAGGCCGAGGCCAAAACCCCGGATGACGCCGGCGTCGCGGTTGCTGTTGAAGTCGTCATTGGATTGTAAGAGCTGGCCCTGGCTGTTATAAAGCTCGAGCGAGGGATTGGCCAGAGCCCCTTGGAGGCCGGCCGTGCCTAACGACGGCCCCACCGCGCGAATGATGTTTTTTTCGCTCTGCGGACCCTGCACGATGAATCCACCGATCGTGACGTTGTCGCCGGACCCGACAAAAGCGCGGGTGGAAATGTTGGCCAGTTTCCCGCTCTCCGGCTCGAGATCGTAGACTTCCACGAGCGCGACCCCGGAGCCGCCGGCCGATCCGGAGACGATCGCCGTGTAATTGCTCGGCGGCAGATCGGTTACGATGGCGGACTCCAGGTTGTTCGTTGGGGCGAGACCGGTGTCGCTGATTTCCTGTTCCTGGGTCGAGCGCCAGTCGTCGTTAGTCGCGAGCACATTGCCGCCGCCGTCGTAAAGAGTGAGGAGCGGATTGGCGAGCGCGCCGGAAACACCGGTCGAGCCTAACGACGGCCCAATGGCGCGGACGATGACTTTTTTCGTTGTCCCCCCGGCGATGATGAAGCCGCCGATCATGACGTTATCGCCCGTCCCGACACTGCTCCGAGTGGAGATCTGCAAAATTTGGGCGTTACCGGTCGGGCTGGGCGCATTGGGCGGCGCGCCGTAGAGCGCAACCGCGCCCGCGACGTCGTCCGCCTGGAGGTTGTAAATCTCGCTGACGCGGGAATTCATGATCGCGCTCACCGTTTGGCCGTGCTCATCGGGATGATCGAGCCCGAGGACGTGGCCTAACTCGTGAAGAGTAATGCGATGGAGGTCGAAATAGGAGATGCCGTTAAAAATGGCGTAGGTGCCGCGGTAAGAGTTGAAGCGGTTGGCCGTATTGTAGAGGATATCCGTCTCCGTTGTCCGGTTGCCGGTGAAATCGCTCAAGGTCACCGCAAGTACGTTGGCTCCGTAGTCATCGCCGTAGACGGTCGAGCTGAACTGCATCGAATTGACCCCGTCGCCGAAGCTGGCCGCGGTGCCGGGCGCGGCCGTGGTCCAGGTGAATTGCGTCCCGTCCATCTGCTCGTTCCACAGCTCGATCGAATTGATGACGACTGAATTCCAGTCCGTGCTGCCGTCCGCAAGAACAATGTCGGCCGATCCCATCTGCACGCGGATGGGGACAACCGGGACCTGCCAATAGAAATTGAACAGCGAAAAAGCGAACGACTTCCCCGCGAAGGAGAAGCTCAGAACGCAGGCCGCAACGACCCAGAAAAACCGGTTACTGAATTTTGCCCTTGGCCTGCGACTGCTGACGCATACGGCCTTGGATGGCGGTTTTGAAATCATTGAGAGAGAGAGAGGCTTTGGCGTGAGCAACGGCTTGTTCGTCGCCACCGAGCTGGTTGACATCGGTGAGCGGCTGACCTTCGCCAGTGAGGAGAGTGTCGCGGCCGCTCTGATCTTTCTGGATTCGGAAACGTCCGTGCTGGATTCCGACGAGAGGGATGAACTGGCTGCCATTGTTCTCGACAAAGAGGAGGTCATGGTCGCCAACCTTAAACTTAGGCGCATCGGACACTTCCATCGTCCGGCCGTCCACCGTGCCGCCGAGCATGCGCATCGAATAGGTGGTGCCGGGATCGCCCTTGAGCGTGTCGGTTACCTTGAAAGTGACAAAGGTGACGATGCGATGCTGGGCGCCTTCACCGATCCATTGCGATTGGAGCCCGGTCACTTCCCCTTCGAAGATAATCTGCGCCCGGCTCACCAGTTCGTCGAACCGTGGCGGGATGACGGTGGTCGCGTTGGCGATGAAACCGAGAGAAAAGAGGACCGGATAAACGAGGAAGCGGACAGATTTTTTCATTTTTCGGGAACGGGAGACTTCTGACGAATTTAACGCAGGAATGTTCAAATTTCAATTGAGGGTTCCAATTGCACCGGGGGCGACGCGCAGCTCATTGCCTCAAATGACGACTGGGCCAGCGCGAGAGCTCAATGGCGCGAACGATAGCCGATTGTGAGTCCGCAGCCAAAATGATGAAGCCGCCAATGATGACGTAATCATGAGGGGTTAGTCCTGCGCAAAAAAACAAGGCTCTGCGGAGCCCCCACCCGATAAGAGATTGTGTTCGCCTTCTTCTCCAATCGTCTCGGCTGCCTCGGGTCGATCTTTGTATCCGTCATCGCAACCGTCATCCTCCTCGCCCTGATGCGTGGCTGCGTTTACTGACCGACGCCGCCCGCTCCCTTCGCAGCGGGCTGAAAAGCCCCGGGGCTATTTCTTGCGGCCTGGCTGTTTCGAGGATTTCGACCCCGTGGACTTACTCCCGTTCTTGTCGAGGGTCGTTTCGCCTGATGTCGGTGTTGCTTTAACCGCTTGGAACTCCTTCAGCGCAGGCGCTTCTACCACCGTGATGAAGTCGTTATCATTCCACGGGCCGGTCGTATCTTTTTCGCCCAGATCGCCTTCCCCGGTTGAATCATTGTAATACTGATCCACGATTCCTGGCGTCGGCGGAATTTTGCCGATCGAGAAGGGCGCTTTGCCCAGGCTTTCCAGCGCCTGAGTAAAGGCCCGCATGTGGGTGATCTCACGCGTCATAAGAAATTGCAGGGCCTCTTTGGTTCCACGGTCGTCACAGAAATCGATCAGACGCTCATAAACGATCTTGGCGCGGGCTTCCGCAGCGATGTTGCTGCGCAGGTCGACATCCAGTTCGCCAGTCACCTTCAGGTAATCGGCCGTCCATGAATTACCCATCGAATTACAAAGCGCGACTCCGCCTCCGCCCGCGATCGCGATCAACGGATCGTGCTCCGCCGCTTCCGCATCCTTCTTCATCGGCTTCAGGTGCATGCGCGCGAGGGTGCCGATGATTTCGAGGTGGCTCAGCTCCTCGGTCCCGATATCCATCAGCAAATCCTTGCAGGGGATGTTTTCGCAGTTGATGCCCTGCACCGAATACTGCATCGCCGCGGCCAACTCGCCGTTGGCCCCGCCAAATTGTTCGAGCAGCATATTGCCAAAGCGCGGTTCAGGCGAGCCGACGCGAACAGTGAACATGAGTTTTTTGATATGGTGATACATAAATATAGTTTTCTGGTGCGGCCACGTTCCAGCGGATGCGGGAAGTCCGACCGACTAATGGGAGAACGCGGTTGGGGCGATTGATGGCTGTGAATTTTTGGAGCGGAAGCCAAAAGTTGCGCCGTTCGTGAACGTTTGCCTGCGCAATGTGTGCGAAGACACGCGCAACTTTTCCTATCGCATGATCGATTTGCGCAGCGCGAGTTGGTCCGGTTTCCTCGAGAACGAAATTTTTCTGCGAGCACCCCGGAAGGCCTCATCCCCCTTGACCGATGTGGATTCGAATCGCGCTGGCTGATTGATATGGCTGGAGCGGCGGTAGCCACGGCGTCGGCGCCCGCATGGCCGTCATTTTGTGCTTGGCCAACGCAGCAAGAGTCAGCAAAGTATAAGCCGTGTTTATACAATCATTTAAAATACTTAAAGGAATAGTGAGGGGCATTGGGCTGATCGTGATAATGATCGGCTGCATCAAGAGTGCCGAAGCCGGTGAAATGTCCGCCGGCGTGACGACATCCCAGGAGCCCGCGGCGGCTGACAGCGCAGGTGAAATGATGGGTGCTCCCGGCCTCGCGCCATTCGATCTGATGACGGGCAAAGCGGGGCATTGGATGATTTCCTATCAATTCATGCACGAGAGCATGGACGGTAACCTCGACGGCACCGACGAAGGTCAGTAGCGCCGAGATTTTGCAGGATTTCTTTTTCGCTCCCAGGGCCATGACCATGCAGACGCATATGTTCATGGGCATGTATGCGCCGACCGACAAACTGACCCTCATGGTCATGCTTCCCTACATACGCAAGGAGATGGACATGCTCGCCTT
>JACCZO010000013.1 GCA_013695925.1 Chthoniobacterales bacterium | reverse complement strand
GCCCCAATGCCGTTAAGCTCCAGGTGATCGTCCGCGGGCAGGCGGATGATCGCGCGAGTAGGTACTCAGGCACGTACCCGAGTGCGACTCTTGGCCAGATTGATCGCGACAGGGACGAGGCAGAGCACGCAACTCAGCGAACTCATGGGCCCGCGCTCTCACAGCCATGCGACGACCCCGAACTTTCGCGACTCCGTTGAATGCATGCATGTCGTGCGTCGGCTCGTTGCTCCCATTGAGCAGCGCGAGGACCAGCGGTACCACCACGGCCTGGTGCTGCTCTCGTCAGCGCATGGCTCCAATGTCGCGCGGCGCAGACACGCGCGATTCCGAAGTCGAGTCAGCGTGCTCGAGAACTGTGGTGCCGCGGTGCGAGCGCGCGCACTGAATCGGCAGACATTTCGGCTAGCGCCTGGGGGCCTCGCCATTGAATCAGGGCAGCGCGCCGCTACAATGTCGCGCATGCAGCGATCGATCTGATCGCACTTACGAACCCACAATCAGACGCTATGAAGTCGAGCGACCCGACTGCCAATTTGGCAGGGGACGCGTGCGGGTATCCCCCTACTCCTACCCGCAGGTTCAGTATATCAGATCATCCGCGACGCGCTTGCGGAAATCCCTGAAGAGTCTTTTCGGACCACGCCTCGCGCGTTTTCCCGCAACGGACTCATCTCTCCAGAGCTGCTCCTCGCATTTCTGCTCGCCATGGTCGGCGACAGCAATCGCCGTGGCGTCAAACATCTCCTCGACGAGTTCTGGCTCGAGGCGCAACAGCTCGGAATCGAACTGCCGTGTGATGAGCCGGTCTCTGCGTCGGCGATGACGCAGGCACGCGCAAAGCTCTCCTGGGAGGTCTTGCGCGAGGTCCTCTGGAAGTTGGGCGACGCACTCCCTGAGGGGTGTAGAGCGCGAGGCAAGGCGACGTGGCGTGGACGTCGAGTGCTCGCAATTGACGGACAGAAGCTCAACGTCAATCGCTCGGATGAGCTCCGTAGTCACTTCGGCGTTCCAGAGGGGTGTTACTGCCCCCAGCTGCTGTTCAGCGTGCTCGTCGACTGCTGCGCTCGAATGCCGCTCGACTTCGAGATCGACAGCTACCGTGTGGGCGAGCGCGAGCACATGACTCGAATGCTCGATTCGGTGGTCCCGGGTACGATCTTGGTACTTGACCGAGGCTATCCGTCGCACGAAGTACTGCAGGAGCTCGCGCGTCTCCGCATCGACTTCGTCGTCCGAGTACCGAAGTCGAGCACGTTCTCCGCGGTCGTCGAGTTCGTCGAGGCCGGGCGACGCGACGGATCGACGCGGATCTCGCAGCTCGACAGCGACGGGAACGAGGTCGCAGGTGTCGACGTGCGAATCACGCGCTTCGGCCACGAAGACGATGAGACGATCTGCGTTACGAGCCTGAGCCGGAACGACTATGACCTGCGAGCGATCGAGGAGCTCTACAGACTTCGGTGGCAGGCGGAAGAGGCATTCAAGGCGATGTCGGGCTCGGTGCTCTCTCAAGGCCTCTTCCGATCCGAGACGGCGAATGGGGTCCGTCAGGAACTCGGAGCAGTGGCCCTGCGATATGCACTCTCGCGGCTGCTGGCAGGGGCGCTTGCCGCACACACTGAAGAACCGAATGAGCAGATCCAGCAGAAGGCTGCGATCCTAACTGCCGCGAGGGTGTTGGTCGTCGTCGTGCTCGAGCACTCCGAAGAGCGCGCGATCGATGCCGTTGCCCGAGCACTCGGGCGTCTCCTACGGCACCGGTACCGCACCAGGAAGCGACCTTCCTACCCCAGGCGTTCCTACACGCCCGGGCCAAAATGGGGCCCGAATGGGCGCCGTGGAGCTTAACGGCATTGACAAAGGCCCTGCCTAGTGATAAGTCCTTCACCGGAGATCTGCGTGCTCGACGAAGCCGGCCAGATCATCGGATGATGGACCCTTTGCCACGACCGCCATGGGAGACCTCACGCGGTCAGAGCCTCGAGACGACCAGGATCACGTCCATCAGGGGGTGGCTGGCCGCGGTGAAAGCAGCCCGCATGGTCGGCGATGCGCTCGGTGCGAACACGCCGCCCGTCAGATCCGCAGCCCTGAATCCGGTCCGCGAGTCGGAGAACGAGCTGTTGTCGCGCGGGTCCACGAAGTACGCGACGTACCGCGCGGAGCTCGCGACGTACGACATGTCGACCGCGCCGAGGTCCGGGACGCCGTTCATGTGCGCGGTCGGGTAGTAGACGAGGTGAAAGTT
>JACCZO010000061.1 GCA_013695925.1 Chthoniobacterales bacterium | reverse complement strand
TCGAGCTTTCGTAAGTGATTCGACCATCGCGACCGGAAAAGCATCAGTTTTCGTTGCAAAGGCCGATAAATGAAACGCTTGCGGTCTTTGCAATGAAAATTGATGCGATTGCCCGAACACCGACTTATGCACGATGAACCTGACGCCCATGTGCTGACACTTGGCCCCTCACTATTGACACAAACTGCCCGACTCCGCCCTCCCTTTTTCTGCAAGAAAAGGCGGCGATTGAAGACACGCCGACAAATGATCTGGTAGCCTATGAGCTCTACCTGAAGGCGAAGGCGATTATCGAGCGGGTGGCCTACCAATCGAGCCGGACCGAGGATCTGGCCGCAGCGGGCCAATTGCTGGAGGAGGCTACGTCACGCGATCCCTCCTTTTATCTCGCCTACTGCCAGCTCGCGAACGCTTACGATCAAATCTATTTCTATGGGAATGACCATACGCCTCGCCGGCTCGCCCTGGCTGGGGCGGCGGTCGACGCGGCTAAACGATTGCGGCCTGACGCGGGCGAGACGCATCTTGCCGCGGCGAATCATTATTACGTCAGTCGTGACTACGAACAGGCGCGAAAGGAGGTCACTATCGCCCTACGCAAGTTACCGAATGATCCTATCCCGATCCTTCGCCTGGGATATATCGAGCGCCGGGAGGGAGATTGGTCGAACTCGACCCAGCACTTCGAACGCGCCCTGGAACTCGATCCCCGGAACCTGGTTTTCCTAAAGCAGCTCGCGCACACTTACAGTGTGCTCCGTCTCTACGGCAAGAACCGGAAAATACTCGATCGAGCCCTCGCGATCGTTCCTGATGATCCGGCCTTGCTCGTGCAGCGCGCGGCGGTCGAGTTTGACGCGCGGGGAGATATCGAACCGATGCGGGAGGCGATCGACGCCGCTCTGGCGAAAGATCACACGGTGGGGAAGATTTTCGTCGATCTTTGGTATCAGCTTGCACTCTGTAGGGGCGATGCCGAAAACGCCAGTCGCGCCGTTGCGGTCATGAAATCCTCTGACGCGCACGAAGAGGGTGTGCCCTATCCCAAGGCCTGGTGCGAAGGGGTCATCGCGCGACTCCGAAACGATCCCGCGGCGGCGCAGGCGGCGTTCCTCGATGCGCGTAATGAGTTGGGGCGAATCGTCGAGGAGCAGGGCGATTTCGCGGAAGGGCTCTCTGCGCTCGGGATGGTGAACGCGGCATTGGGAGACAAGGAAAAAGCGATCCGTGAAGGAAGCCGGGCCGTCGAGCTGCTGCCAGCGAGCAAAGATGCCATCGTAGGCCCTCTGCTTCTGCAAAATCTCGCCCTCATCTACGCCTGGACCGGCGAGAAAACGGAGGCGTTGCGCACCTTGAAGAAAGTTACCAGCATGCCTGGTTACCTGAGCTATGGATTGCTCCTCCGGCACCCACTCTGGTCCCCCTTGCGCGAGGAGCCGGGCTTCCAGGAGATCCTGGCCTCGCTCGCGCCGGCCGCGCGCTGAGCTACGCCCGCGGGCCGGGCCGCTTGCCTGGACGCCCCAAGTGTGATTGATCAAGTGGAACGTGCAGAGCTCCAACGAACCGAAGCTGAAGATCACGATCCTTGGCGCCGGGGGGAGGCTGGGGGCGGCGCTTGCCCGGGAATATGCCGCCACGCACGAGGTGGTCGGTTTTTCGCACGCCCAGCTCGACCTGGCGGAGCTGGACGCCTTGCGCTCGACCCTGGCTCCCTTGCCTTTCGACGTGCTCATCAACGCCGCTGCCCTAACGAACGTCGACTATTGCGAGGACCATCGGGACGAGGCCTTCCGTCTGAATGCCGAGGCACCGCGGGTCCTGGCGGAGGTTTGCCGGGAAAAAGGGAGCCGTTTTATCCATATCAGCACCGACTATGTTTTCGACGGGGCAAAGCGCACGCCCTACACCGAGGAAGATCCGGCGGAACCGATCAGCCTCTATGGCGAGTCGAAACGGGTTGGGGAAATTCAGGTCCTGGATGCAAATGAACGCGCGCTCGTCATCCGCGTTTCCTGGGTCTTTGGCCCGGACCGGCCGAGTTTTGTCGATGCCATCCTGAAGAAAGCGCGCACCGAAAAGGAGGTGGTCGCGGTGGCGGATAAATTTTCGACCCCGACCTACACACCAGATATCGCGGCCATGCTCCGGCCGCTCCTGGGTCAGGGCGCGATCGGGGGCATTCTTCACCTCGCGAATGGTGGAGAATGCAGTTGGCAGGAGTACGCCCAATGGGCTCTCGATTGTTGTCACCGCTTCGGCGTCCCGATGGAGGCGAAAACCGTCGGCGCGGTGTCGTTAGGCGAAATGCAAAACTTCATCGCGCGTCGGCCGGTCTACACCGTTCTGGGGACGGAAAAATACGCGCGTTTGACGGGGGCCTTCCCGCGTCACTGGCATGAAGCGGTCGCGGATTATGTGCGCGATCATTATCGTTAGGGGAGTGGGACGATGGAGGCTAATTTCGGTAGTGGTGCATTTTGAAGGTTGCTTGCGGAGGCCGGGTTTTCAACCCGGCTCAGACGGCTTTCAAAGCCGTCCCCCGTATTGCGGAGGCCGGGTGGCAACCCCGGCGCAGACCCTATGTGCGATCAGCCTTCAAAATGGTACCACTACGTCGGTTTCGGCGCGATTGACAAGGGCGCGCGACTGGCGTTTGATCGCGCCGAAGATGAAGAAGCTCCTCGCCTCCTGTGTCCTGGCTTTCCTTGGCACGCTCCCGGGCATGTGCATCGCAGGAGAAGAACCCATCCCGCTGACAATGACGCGGGAGCCGGAAGGTAATTTCAGCCGGGGATCGAGAGAATTTCAAAACGTCGTCGGCCCATATTTCTATTTTACCGCCACGGACAACGAACGCCCGTCGATCGACTTCCTGGTTAACAGCACGCGATTCGGATTCATGCTGAACGATCCCTACCGGGCGGGCGCCTTCTCCGGCAATTTCGAACTCCTCGGCGAGGTCTTCGGCGCCGGCATCTTCGAAGGTCCGGGCGACGTCATGGCCGGCGCGACGCTCATTTTTCGTTACAACTTGTCCAGCCGCACACCCCGCTCATCCCTTACCTGCAGGTCGGCGCAGGCGGCGTCTATACCAACATTGGCGAACGCGAGTCGCGCGGGCTCATCAGCTTGCCGGTCGAATTCAACCTCCAGGCCACTGGCGGCACGCGCCTGATGTTGAACGATCGCTGGTCGCTTGTGCTCGAGGCCGGATATCGCCACATTTCCACCGCCGAGATCAAAAAGCCCAACTACGGGATCGATTCTATTGGCGGAAACGTCGGTTTCGGCTTTTTCTTCTAGACCACCATTCCATGAAAAAATTCATCCCACTCGCTTTCCTCTCGCTCCTTATCTTTCCGGCCGCGCCCGCTCGCGCCTCTCTCACTTGGGAAACAACCTCGGCTGATCTGCATCCGAGCCTGAGCGACAAGACGGCAATGGCGCATTTTAAATATAAGAACACCGGAGATAAACAGGTCACGATCACCTCCGTCCATTCTTCCTGCGGCTGCACCACCGCCGCGCTGGCTAAAAACGTCGTTGAGCCTGAGGAGGAGGGAGAAATCACCGCCACCTTTAATATCGGCGATCGTTCCGGCGTCCAAAACAAGACAATCACGGTCCAGACCGACGACACGACCAACCCTTCCACCATCCTCAAGCTGACCGCCACAATTCCAAGCCTGCTCGAGATTCAGCCCATCTTTGTTTACTGGTCCGAAAACGATCTGCTCAAGCCGAAGACGATCACGGCCACCGTCGAGGGCGATTTTCCGGTCACGAAATTGAAGGTCACTTCGACCGACAAATCGATCGCGACTGAAGTGGTGCCGAACAAGGAGAAGAAGGAATTCCAGATCGTCGTGACTCCGCAGGAGGTCGGCCGCCCGATCAACGCCTCGCTCAAGATCGAACCTGATTTTCCGCAGGACGCCCCGAAGACCTTCTACGCTAATGTGCGCGTCGATAGCCGGGCGAAAATGCCACCGAAATAGCGCGTGCGAATTTCGTTAGTCCGCCAGGTTCTGCTTCTCCTCGGCCTTGCTTTTCTTCCCGCCATCGGGCAGGCGGTTTATTTTCGCAACGCCGTTTCCTGGCATCATCCGCCGGTCGATTCGGCCTTGGTGAATGTGACCGAGGCGAAGAGTTGGGGCGACTCGGTCATCTGGATCGATGCGCGTCCGGAGGTGGAGTTCGCCCGCAGCCATGTTCCGGGAGCGCTGCTCTTGAATGAAGACGACTGGGATGCACGGCTCCGGACTTTTTTCACCGCCTGGTCACCGGAACGGAAGGTGGTCGTCTATTGCAGTGCCCAGAGTTGCACCGCGAGCCACGCGGTCGCGGAGCGATTGCGGAATGAAGCCGAGTTAAAAAACATCTACGTTCTGGAAGGAGGATGGGAGGCGTGGCAGAAGGCGCAATGAGCAACGCAGTGCCCACGAGCCGCACGCGTCTTGTCGTTAGGCGAGTGCTCGCCATCTCGGCCGGGGCCGTTTTTGTTTACGCCGGGGCGCTCAAGGTGCGCGCCCCGCTCGAGTTCGCGAACGACCTGAGCAACTACCACATCCTGCCCTGGACGATCGGCGTCCGGCTCGCCTTTTATCTTCCCTGGCTGGAAATACTGGCCGGCCTCGCGCTCATTTTCCACCGGCTCTTTGCCGGTGCTCTCGCCATCACCGGCGTGCTTATGCTCGCGTTTATCGCGGCCACCATCTGGGCCAAAGTGCAGGGAATCAACGTTGCCTGCGGTTGCTTCGGCGCCGCCAGCAGCAACCTCACCTTCACCTCGCACCTCGTGCTCAACAGCTCCATCCTCGCCGTCATCGGAATTCTCTGGTGCACCCGTGAGCGAAGGGCCGGCGGAGCGAGCGCGCCGAATTTCTCCGCCTAAAGAACGCCGACAGCCATCCTCTGGGCGATGCCCGCACGATTTGGCAGTGCATGGCAAGGCCCACTCTTTACGTCAAACGCGGCTGTCCATACTGCAAGGCCGCGACCAAATATCTCGATCAGCAGCAAGTATCCTACGAAACGGTCGAGGTGCGGGGCGATCCGGACGAGATGCGGAAACTCGAGGAAGTATCGGGCCAGACGAAGACTCCGACGATGGTTTGGGACGGTGATGTGCTCTCCGATTTCGGAACGGAAGAGCTGGCGACCTTCGTCCGCGCGCACCGCGCCGCCTAACGACCAGGTCGGGGCGGGGACGCTCCGGAGTTACTCGTA
>JACCZO010000049.1 GCA_013695925.1 Chthoniobacterales bacterium | reverse complement strand
CGGCGCACGTTTCCTCCGAGATCCGCGAAGCCTACGAACGGATGAAAGTGCACGCCATCCTGCCGAAGCCTTTCGACCTCGGCGCGCTTCGTTCCGCGGTCGACGACCTCGCGGCCTAACGAGTCTTCCAAGAGAACCTAACGAATCTGGCCACTCGTCCGCCGGATGCACCGGCCGAGATCCATAAGCGTCTCCGGAAAGTTACAACCGTGTAACTTTTTCCGAATTCCTTAACCACCCCGCGTTGCCGATAAATGGATCAACAAGCGCGCAAACTGTGCTTGCAACAACCATCGAAAGGAAAACATCAAATGAACAACAAAAGCAAAATAATCGGAGCGTTTCTCGCGCTCGTCCTCATCGCGGTCGCCGTCCCCACGGCCTTCACCGCTCCCGCGGTCACACTCACCGCGAGCGTGGTCGATCAACAATGCCAGGGCGGTGACTTCGTCAACGTCACCCTTACGGCGGCGTTGAATCCGGCGCGGTCGGGTGTCACCTACGCGTGGGACTTCGACAACGACGGTGTCCTCGACACCGAGCCGAGCTCGGATCCGACGGTTAGCCATGCCTATCCCGACGAAGTGTCGGTGACCGCCCGGGTGCAGGTGACGAAAGGACGTCGCAGCATCTCGGATACAGTGACCTTCGGCACCCTGCGCTGCGAGAACTAACTGATTCATAGACCCCCTGGCGCAACCGCGGCGAAATAACTTCGCCGCGGTTTTTGCGTCAGTCCAAGAGGGAGTGCGATCTCCACCAGCAGAAAAGAGCGTGGGCGGATGCGATTGAATGCAATTGCAGCGGTGACGGGCGCGGGTAACATCGCGCGCATGTCCCTGAGCCGGCGGAAGCATCGCAATATTCAGAACAGGGCATTCTTTGCCGCAATCTGGCTTGGCTTGCTCGCCGGTCCTCTCTGCGTCGGCCAGCGGCCGCGCATCTCCGAGGATCGCGAACTCAAGGAACTCGACCTCGGCGCCTGGGACTGTCGTGATCGGCTCGAGGGCACGGCCAAGACCCCAGATGGCTTGGAGCGCAACCGCCTCAAGAATCGCGCCGTCGGCTCGTCGGCAGGTCCGCCGCCGAAGGAGATGGACACGGCGGCTTTTCTTCGTTACGTCGGCGCGCTCGACGCCCAGACCCAGGGCAAACGCCGCAAGGATCTCGTACCAGCCCAGAAAACGGAACTCGAGAATCTCGAGCAACAACTTGTCAGTTTGACTGGCTACCTCGTCCTCGCTTACGCCGGGCCGCCCGAATCGACTAACTGCGGCAGCACCGATTTCCACGACTGGCACCTTGAAGTTTTCGCCCAGCCCTCCGATCATCCGCCGCAGCCCGGCGACCCAACCCCGATCATCTGCGAGATCACCCCGCGCGGGCAGAACGCCATCTTCCGCGACGGCGTCCGCCTCCAGTCGCTCGCCGCTTTTATTCGCGCGCCGGATCTGAGTCATGAATCGACCCGCCATCCTGCACGCAAGATCCGCATCACCGGCTACCTGCTTTGGGATGACGACCACAACGGCTCGGCTGACGTCGGCCCCACCATCCTCAAGGTCTCCGCGAACAAGTATCATAATCCATGGCGTTCGACCGCCTGGGAGATTCATCCCGTGACAAAGATCGAAGTGCTCGATGACCTCGACCCCGCGCCTCCAGCGGTCCCGTCGGCTTCGTCCGGCGCCATCCTTGCGCCCACCGCTTCGCCCGCGCCCACGCCGGAATTCATCACCCTCATGCGGCCGGTCACGATCAGGATTCCGTACGGCGAGACAATCCTTCCGCGCGGACTCAGGCTGCAAGTTGTCTCGCGCAGCGGGCAGGGGATTAATGTCCAGTATATGGGCAAAACCCAGACCATCCCGGCCGACGCCGCCATCCGCGCTGATCGTTAGGCCGGAGACGAGGAAAAGGAAGATAGGGAATTCCTGCTCGACATTGCCGCTACGACTCCGCAGTCTCCGCGTAATGAAACTTTCATTGTTCGCCTTCGTTGCCGTCCTCTCGCTTGCCACCGCCCGGGCCGAGACACCCACCTACAGCGCGGCCGACGCGGCGAAACATGTCGGTGAGACCGCCACCGTCACCGACAAGGTGGAAGGCACCTACCAGGCCAAGGGCGGGAACATTTTCCTCAACATGGGTGGCACTCATCCCAACGCTCCCTTTACCGCCTTCATTCCCAGCACCTCGGCGGAGAAGTTTCCCGACTTTAAGAAAATGGAAGGTGCCACCATCTCCGTCACCGAAAAGATTACCGCGCATAAAGAAAAGGCCGAGATCGTCGTCCGCGATCCCGAGCAGGTGACGGTCAAGGAGGCAGCAGTCGACAAGGGCGAAGGGGAAAAGGCCGAGGCCGGCAAAACCGAGGCCGCGAGCCCGACCCCGGCGGCGCCCTGACGCGAGAGTTATCGAGTTAGCGAGTCTGTTATCCCAAGCTGGTCAGAGCTTTTCAAAGAAACCTTCGCGGGATGACCGTCGTGTCGTCCGAGCTTCCCTGGTAAAGCAAGCGCTCGCCTGCCGCCCCTGCAGAAAAGCTGAGGACTCACTGCCAGCGAAATCTCTGTTTCGTTGACGTTGTTTTCGCCAAAGGTAGTTTCAACGTCATGAGCGATCTATCCACAGAACCGAACCACGACCGCAGCCTGACCCGCCGAACGTTTCTCGGAATGAGCCTGGCCGGTGGAGCGGCTCTCTTGGCGGGGAACCCTGTTGGCGCCACCTTTGCGAGCACAATGACCATGGCCGAGAACGCTGCTTTCAAACTGGGCGGCAGTCTGCCTGTGAACCGGCTTGGCTTCGGCGCCATGCGCATCACCGGCGACGGGGTCTGGGGCTGGCCGGCGGACCGGCCGAACGCGCTCAAGGTGCTGCGGCGCGCCGTCGAGCTGGGAGTGAACCTGATCGATACGGCTGATGCCTACGGTCCGGACACGAGCGAGCTGCTCATCGCCGAGGCGCTGCATCCTTATCCCACCGGTCTCGTGATCGCGACCAAAGGCGGGCTGACCCGGCCCGGTCCCGGGTCGTGGAAACCAAACGGCCAGCCGGATTATCTCAAGAAATGTGTCGAGGACAGCCTGAAGCGGTTGAAGCTCGAGCGGATCGAGCTTTACCAACTGCACCGGATCGATCCGAAAGTGCCGATGGAAGATTCCCTTGGCGCGATCAAGGAAATGCAGGACGCCGGAAAGATCCGGCACGTCGGGTTATCCGAAGTGTCACCGGAGCAGATCGCGCAGGCGCGCAAAGTGGTGCCGATAGTGAGCGTTCAGAATCGCTACAATGTCCTCGACCGAGAGTGGGAAAAGACGCTGGCCTATTGCGAGAAAGAGCAAATCGGTTTCATGCCCTGGTCACCGATCGGCGGTGGCGGTGGTTTGAAATCGAGTGACACGCTGCAAGCGGTGGCGAAGGCGCATCAGACGAGTGTCTATCAGGTGGCGCTGGCCTGGTTGCTCCAGCGATCATCGGTCATGCTGCCGATTCCCGGCACCTCTTCGGTCGCGCACCTGGAAGAAAACGTGGCCGCGGCGAAGCTGAAGCTGACTCCGGAAGAGTGGAAATCGCTCGACCGGAAAAGCTGAGAAAGGGCGCCGGACTGGTCGCAAGGTTACGCCGCGGAAGCGGCCCGCGCGGTCGTGCGCGATGCGATCGAGCGGCGCAAGCTTTCGCGGCTGGTGGCGATTGTTGCGCCGCACAATGCCGCTTCAGTTCGGTTACTGAGAAAGCTCGGCTTTCAACTGGAAAAAAAGATCCGTCTCACGCCCGACGATGATGACTTGCTGCTCTTTGCGATCAGCTCCGGCGCGTGCTGAAAAACGTCTCGGACGCGCGCAGCGGTTCATCTGGCCCCAAATGGCGGCGGACGTCGACCACGATAAAGCGTTCGTCCTCGTAGACGATCGATCCCGGAGGCGGTGCCTTCAAAAGGGGCGTTTCCCCTTGTGCCAGACCCAGCTCTTCCTGCGGCGCAACCAGTCGAAGCTGGCGCAGGAGCCGGCTCTTGCGATGATACCTGGGAGTGAACGCCTTGCGCTCGAGCAGCCAGAAGTCGATCTGCTGATCGCGCACACATTGCCGGAGCAGGGCGGGGTCGTCGCTATATTGAGCGCGCGCGATTTGCAGCCCGCGCTCGCGGAGCGGGAGATAGTAGGCCGGATGAAAAGGCACGGCGCATTCGGCCCCAACAATAATCGAGCGCCGCGCAAAGGTCGGCAGGTTGTCGGCTTCGTCGGAGACCGACGCGATGCGGATCGTGGCGGGCTGGCTGGCGAAGAAACGGTAAAGACCCGGGGCGTTGCCCTGGACATAACTATTGGTCGGAAACGCGGGGATGAGCAGGGGATAGGCGAGGAGCAGGATCAGCACCAAAGCCACGCCCGAAAAGATGAACGGCCCCCGGAACGACTTATCGTCGTTAGGCGCCTTCGACCAGCGGAGAATGGCCGCATCGAGCAGGGCGAGAATCACCCCGCCGGCCAGGAGAGTGAGGAGTACCCGCGTTGTGGCTTGGGTGTAGCGATTGGGAAGGTAAAGGCGGAAGAGCAGGACGTGCGCGCACGCGAAGAGCAGCAGGGCGGCGCCGATTATCTGCGGGACCAGTCGTGTCCCGTCCGGGATAGCCCTAAGAAACGGGAATCGTTCCGGCCATAGGCGCAACAAAGGCCAGAGGAGCGGCAGAAGAAACCATGGCGGCCGGGTAGGCAGATTGTGAATGCCGGCATTACCGCCCACCCAGTAGCCCCACCAGGTGGGAAGGAAGACCGGAACCCGCCCTTCCGGCCCAAACTCCGGCATGCCTTTGGCCTCGGCGAAAGTGACAAGCGGGCCAAAGGCGCGCATCCCGTGGAGATAGGGCCACAAGCAAAGGAGAGTGAGAACAATAGCGGCGGCAGCGAGTAGATATGGTCGCGGCTCGCGCGCCAGGTGGGGCCCACGTTCCCAACGCAGACAGGACCAGCCGAGCACGCCAAGACTAAGCAACGCTGCGGGCGGAAAGAAGCTCGCCTCGAGCGCGATCGCCACCAGCACGCCGGTAACGGAGCCGCGCACGTGATAGTAGAGGAAGGCGGCAAAGAGCGGATAAAAGAAAGCGCGCGGAGTGGCTGATGAGAGATCGCTGTTGAGCCAGAGACATTGCGCAAAAAGGATCGCGGTGAGAGTCGCAGCCGCGGGCGAGCGGAAGAAGCGCCAGGCGAGGCCAAAGAAGTATCCGACCGCGATAAAACTGAGCGCCGAGGGAATGAGCTTGCTCGCCAGCAGCGGGTCGATTCCTAGTTGCGCCAGAAACCGGTAAAGCGCGGCAAAGCCACCCGGCGCGAGAGATTGGAAATAATCCGCGATCGGGTCGCGCGGGAAAAGCGTGGGATCGACATAGCGGAACATCCAGAAGACATGTTGGCGGACGTCATCCGCCAGCATGTATTCCGAAGCGAAAGCCTGCCGCAGCGCGAGGAAAGCACAGCCCGCGGCGTAGAGCATCGCGCAGAGAAACCATGGCCACAGCCTTGGATCGGCTCCGGGTTCCACGGGTGCCCAGACACGCCGCACCCGCGCGAGAAGCAGTGGCGTCGTCATGGCACGGGTAGCCGCCGGGCGGAGCTATTCCGGCGTGGTCGGAATCAGTTCCGGCGCCGGTTGCCGCAGATACGGCGAGTAAGTCTCCAGCAGGCGGGCCGGCATGGTGGCGACGACTTCGGTGAACTCACCGTCGTAGGTAAGATCGCGCACGGAACCTTCGCGATGCAGGCGGGCGAGGAGATCGGCGCGATCGGGCGGGAGGCGCAACTCGACCGTGACCGTGCCGCGGGCGACGAAGTCAGAGATCCGGTCGACGAGCTGCTCCATCCCTTCGCCGGTTTGCACCGAGATAAACAAGGCGTCCGGAAAATGACGGCGCAAGGCCGGGAGCGTGTGCGGGTCGATCACTTTGTCGACTTTGTTGAAAACGACGAGCATCTGCTTGGTCTCCGCGCCCAGCTTGCCCAGCACGTCCATGGTGGTGTTGTAAAAGGCCATGACTTCATCCTGCGACGCATCGAGGACATGGATGAGGAAATCGGCCAGGGCGGCTTCCTCGAGCGTGGCGTTGAAGGCCTCGATGAGCTGGTGCGGGAGCTTGCGCACAAAACCGACCGTATCGGTAAGGAGAAGCGGTTGTTTGTTAGGCAAGGCGATCTTGCGCGTCGTGGTGTCGAGGGTGGCGAAGAGTTTGTTCTCCACGAAAACATCCGCCCCGGTGAGGCGGCGGAGGAGGGAAGATTTGCCGACATTGGTGTAACCGACGATGGCGGCATTCGGCACCGGCGCGCGCTTGCGGTCCTTGCGCTGGGTGGCGCGGGCGCGGCGGACGTCTTCCAGTTCGCCCTTCAGGCGGTCGATCTGGAGCCGGATCTTGCGCTTGTCCTGCTCGAGTTGGCTTTCGCCTTCGCCTTTCGCGCCGATCCCGCCGCCCTGCTGCCCGAGGTGGCTCCATGCTCTGGTTAGGCGGGGAAGCGAGTACTGCATCCGTGCGAGATCGACCTGGATGCGGGCCTCGCGCGTTTGGGCCCGGGCGCCGAAGATATCGAGGATGATCTCCTGGCGGTCCGCCACAGTCATGCCGGCGAGTTCTTCCCAATTGCGCTGCTGTGAAGGGCTCAGTTCGTTGTCGAAGATAAGAACGTCGCACTCCAGCTCTTGGGCGCGATCGACGATTTCCTGGGCCTTGCCTGAGCCGATCAGGTAGCGGGCATGGTTCTCACGATAAGAGATGAGGTCGCGCCCGACGATTGGGATGCGGAGGGTGTCGACCAATTCGGCTAGTTCTTCGAGAAGATTTTGCGCTTCCGCCTTCAGCTCTGGCGAAATGTAAGCTCCAACCAGCAGGGCGCGCTCGACGGCTTTGTCCTTGGCCTTGATCTCAAACATGAGCTGAGAGGATACGCCGGAAAGAAGCGGGCTGAAAGCCGAACGGATCGGCCAGGAAATCTGGAGTGCGCGAAGCTCGCGCGGATTGCGGCAGTTTATTAGTAAGTTATTCCCGCCCCATGAATTCTCCGGGACGGCTCCTTGGAATTTACTCGCGGCGCACGCAACCGAACTGCAGCGGGCGGTGAACGCGCACGGGCGCGGCGGGACTGGGCCTGGAGGGGGATCGTTACGCCGAGTTGAAAGTGGCGATGAGTTTCTGAAAGGGAGAAGGCCTGCAAGTTACCGTTCCAGCTCGATCTCCGCTTCTTCCTTCAATCTGGATTCGCGCAAATATCAGATCGGGTGGATGGTGCGCACATGATTCAATCCTTTTTCCGTCAGAACCGACGATTTTTCGCGATGGCGCTGGCTGGCGCAGCGCTCGCTTGCTTCATTCCCGAAGGAGTGTTGGCGGCGGCCAAAGCCTCACCTGAGGCGAAGCAGGAACAGAATCAGCCGGCCGGTCGCCTAATGATTGTGCGCTCAGCCAATCTTGGCTCAGCAGTTGTCGGAGTTGAAATCGACGGCAAGCAAACTGCCCGCATCAATTTTGGTGGTTCGTATGACGCGCCCCTGCCGGCGGGACACCATGTTATTACCGTGACTCCAATCCCCAACCGGGAGCATGCCCAGCCCAATAAAACTCAACTCGACGTGCAGCCGGGGCGGACCTACAAGTTCACGGCCGCGAGGTCCGACGTCGCGATTGTGCTCAGGTAGCAACAGGTTTACTGGAAATAGCGTGGAGGTCTTTTGCCTCGACGACGGAGCATCCCACTAAGGGCTCCCTCAAGAGCTCACCCCGCCCTAGTATTCCTCGATCACCGGGATTTTGCGCTGGCCTTCGGCGGGTATCTCGTCCTTCAGCACGCGGGTGCGGGCTCCGGTCGAGGCCGGCACCGCGGTTTCAGTTTCATAGCGGCTGCCAGGCTCGCACGCTCCGAAGAACAAGGGCGCAATCAGGCAGGTGACGAGGCGAGTGGCCTTTGTTCTTTTCATACAAACAGAATCGCGGCCGGTTTGTTTTGCGGTTCGCCTTCTCTTAGGAAGCGCGCTCGCCGCGGATGAATTCCTCGACGCGCTGATACGCTTCGTCGTCGCTCATTTGCACCGGGGGATGTTTCGAAAAATAGGCGGAAGCGGAGTGCAGGACGCCACTCTGTCCGCGGTCGAGCGCGAGTTTGCAGCAGCGGATGGCATCGATCGCCACCCCGGCCGAGTTCGGTGAATCTTCGACCGAAAGCTTCAGATCGATTTCCATCGGCACATTCCCAAAAAGCCGACCTTCAACCCGGATGAAGCAAAGTTTGTTGTCGTTCTGCCAGGGAACGTAATCGCTCGGCCCGATGTGGATGTTTTCGTCCGTCAGCCGCTTCCCGATGACCGACTGGACGGCTTCGGTCTTGGAGATTTTCTTCGACTGGAGCCGGCCGCGGTCAAGCATGTTGAGAAAGTCGGTGTTACCGCCCGTGTTCAGCTGATAGGTGCGCTCGACTTTGACGCCGCGCTTGCGAAAGAGATCGACGATTGTGCGGTGAAGAACGGTTGCCCCGAGCTGCGCCTTAATGTCGTCTCCGACGAGCGGAAGCTTCTTTTCCTCAAAACGTTTCACCCAGGTCGGATCGCTCGCGATGAACACCGGGATGTTATTGACGAATCCGAGGCCCGCCTCGAGCGCGCAGGCCGCATAGAAACGGGTCGCTTCCTCGGACCCGACCGGGAGATAATTGACCATGATCTCTGCGCCTGATTCCCGCAGCTCTTCGATGATTTCTTCGCGGGTCGATTCTTTTTTCAACGGCTGAAAGGCGCGCTCCGGATCGTGCTCGGCCATGTGCGCAGGGTAGCCATCGAAGACGCAGCCCATTTTCACGATCGCGCCGGTCGTCGGCACTTTGGCGCAGAAAACTTTGGTGCAATTAGGCGGTGCGAAGATCGCCTGGTTGAGATCGAGCCCGACCTTGCGCCGGTCGATGTCGAAGGCCGCCACGACGGTGATGTCGCTCGGCCGATAAGGGCCGACCACGCTGTGCATGAGACCGACGGCAGATCCGTTAGTGGGGGTGTCGTGATAGAAGCTGATTCCCTGGACGAGCGAGCTGGCGCAGTTGCCCACGCCGATGATGGCAATTCGAATTTTACTCATTGGAGCTTTCGGAAAGCCGCAGGTTGCCGCAGTCGCCCCGGCTCGGCAAGGCCCAAAGTTAATCGGAAGTTCTCATTACAGGCAGGAACCTCCGTGCCGGCCAGCCCTCGCCTCCGAATTTGTGTTGCGAAAAGTAGGGTGCGCAGGGAAAAAAGTAAAATGCGCGTGGGATTTTTTGTCGTCTGGTCGAGCCTCGCGCTGGCGATCTGTTCCGCCTACCCTGCGCCCCCGCGTTACACGATCGAACAGGCGATCCAGGTCGCCCGCGCCCAGAACCCGGATGTCGCCATCGCGCAAAAAAAAGTGCAGGCGGCCCGCGGCGGATTAGTCGAGGCACGGGCCGGCTACCTGCCGTCGGTTGTCTCAAGCGGCATCTACCGTAAGCGCGAACGGCAGGGCAACAGCAGTCTTCGGCCGGAAGATTACAGCGCCAACATTCGCGTGGTCGAGCCGCTCTACACCGGGGGCGCAACCAGCAGCCGGGTCGCCATTGCCCGGCTTAATTTTCAAAAGGCCGAGGCGCAGCTTGAAGCGGTGATCAATCGCGTCACGATGGAGGTGCGGCTCGCGTTCTACGAACTGCTCCTCAACCGCGCGCGCATCGAGGTTCGCCAAGAGTCGGTTGAGGTCCTGCGGCAGGAATTGAAATCGCAGCGCGAACGCTTCAGCGCTGGCACCGTCGGCCAGCTCAATGTCGGCCGGGCCGAGGTCTCACTCGCGAACGAAGAACCGGAGCTAATCCAGGCCCGGACGGATTTGGGCAATTCCTATCTCCGGCTCGGCGAATTGTTAGGCGCGAGCAGCGCTCCGGACGGCTCGGAGCCTTTCGCCGTGGCCGGCGAATTGATTTACGAGCCGCGCCATCCCGATCTAAACAGTTGCCTCGAACATGCGCAAACGCATCGGCCCGAGGTTCGGGCCGCGGAAGCGGATGTGTCGATCGAGGAAGAGCAATTGCGTCTCGACCGAAGCGCGACCCGTCCGCAGGTCGAGGCTTTCAGCGGCTACGAAATCTACAACGAGCGCGATCCGGCGTTGGGCCGGGAATTCAATCACGGTTACATCATCGGTTTGAACGCCTCATGGGCCTTGTTTGATGGCTTCGCCACTCGCGGCAAAATGCAGGCGACCCGGGCGCGACGGGAAGCGGCCACGCGCGCCCGCCAGGCCCTGCAGCTCTCCATCGCCTCTGAAGTGCGGAGTGCCTTTCTCGATCTCGAGCAGGCCGGCCAGGTCCTCGAATCGGCCATGAAAAATGTGCAGACGGCGGGTGAATCGCTTCAGATCGCAAAAGGCAATCTGGCCGCCGGGCTCGGCACCCAGCTCGAAGTTCTGCAGGCCGCAACCGATCTGACCCGAACCCGCAGCACGCGCCTGAGCGCAACCTATCTTCACAACGCCGCTCTCGCCCGGCTCGACCGCGCCTGCGGCGGCGAGGTCAAATCGTCAGGTGGAGCCACTCGATCCGACGGAGGCGAGAGCCAGGTCCTCTCTTTGACTCGTCCTCCCAACTCGTTAGGCGAACGTCGATGAGGCTACGGGCGGCCATCCTCATTGTTGCCCTCGCCGGTTTCATCCTTCCGGCCCGCGCCGTCACGCTCGACTCCGCGCTGGCCCAGACTCTGGAAAACAATCCGCGCATCCTCCAGGCCAAAACCGCTCTGGAAGCAGCCGCGGGCCAGCGCCTGGTTCTGCGCGCGGTGGCGTATCCCAAAGGCGTGATCGGCGGGGTGGCCGGCGATCAGGGCGGCCAACGTTCGCGCGTCTCGAACAATCAACTGTTTGCCTTTGCCTACGCCTCTTTTTTGCAACCGCTCCTCCATGCTGAAATTCCGGCTTCCTTTCGGCGTGGCGACATCGGCCTGCTCATCGCGCAGCAGCAATTAAACGTCGCCGTGATGGAAGAACTGCACCGGGCGCGGCTCGCCTTCTACAGCGCGCTCTTTCAGCGCTCCCTCGAATCGTTAGGCCGGGTCCAGCGCGCGCGGCTGGAGGAGAATATCGCTGGCGAAAAATCGCGTTACGAGGCCGGCCAGAGCGAGCGCGGCGCGTTTACCTCCGCCACCCTGCTCGCGCGCGAACTCGATCCGCAGATCGAAGAGGCACGCAGCGCCGCGGGCCGGGCGGTGCTGCAACTCGCCCAGTCGATGGGCCACTCGCTCGGACCCGGCGCCGACCTGCCGGCGCTGGAAGGCGGTCTCGAGTTTCAGCCGGTTGATCTGCATTGGCGGCGGGAGGTCGAGCCTGCGCTGCGCCGCCGCGTCGATCTCAAGCTGGCCCGGCTGCTCCTGCGCGCAGCAGGCAAAGATCAGCGCATCATCGCGGCCGGTTATTATCCCGCCGTAAACGCCGTCGCTTCCGGAGAGGCGATTCCGGTTTCCGGCATTCATCGCGACAGCGGCGGCTCGCCCCAGTCGAGCGACGATACGGTCGCCTCCGAAGTGCGCGGGGGCGCAGCCTACACCTGGCGAGTGATCGACAATGGCGAAGTCGGAGGAAAAGTGGCGCGGCAGAAAGCAGCGCGCGAGACTAACGAACTGCAATTGCAAAAGCTCGAGGCCAACGTGGCGCGGGAGCTGGCCCGTTTGCAGAACGATCTCGCCGCTATTAATTCCCGTTACCGTTCCTTCGTCCAAGCGGCGGAATTGGCCGAGCAAAACGTCGCTTCCGTCCAGGAGAACCGCGCGCAGGGGCTGGCCTCTATGCTCGATTTCCGCAGCGCGGAGAGCAGCCTGCTCGTCGCCCGACGCGGTCTCCTCAGCGCCGTCTTCGAACAAAAAGTCGCGCTGGCCGAGTGGGATCGGGCGACCGGCCGCTACTTTCAATTTTCCCACGACATCGCCGGAAAGGTGCATTAGTTCGAGCGATTGAAGAGCAATATTTCATCACGAACGCTCTGGACGCTGCTCTTTGTGGGCGCGCTCGTTTTCGGCGCGATCTATTATTTCACCGTGCCGGTCGTCGAGGTGGATCGGGTCGTTAGGGGCACGGCCATTTCGGCGGTCTACGGCACGGTGCGGATCGAGCCTGTGTTCGTGGTGCATGTCCGCGCCCAAAATAATGGCTTCATCCGGCTGGGCGATGCCGTGGCCAGCGGCCGCGGCGCGGTCGGAAGGACACTGGGCAAGGACGAGTTGCTGGCCACGATCGCGGATGAAACGACTGCTCGTCAGCTCAAACAGGCGCAGTCCGATTTGCAGGCGACCGAAGAGCAGGCCCGGCTCGAGTTGCCCTCTTCAGAACCGCTCAAGGTCGCGGAGGCGAATGTCCAGCGGTTGGAAAAGCTGACTTCGCTGAGCAATGTGCCGGCGGTTGAATACGAGAAGGCGAAGAGCGAAGCGAAGCGTTTACGCGATCTGCTCCAGACCGAACGGATCGAGCGCGAACGCAATCTTGATTCGCTCCGCGAAGCGGTCGGGAAAGCCGAGGCCCTGACGAAAAGGCTGGAGATCCGCGCGCCGATGGATGGCATTCTCTCCGACATCAAGGCGATCGACGGCGAGTTCGTGAGCGATGGCGCGCAACTTTTCACGGTCTCTTCCCGCCGCAACTACGTCCGCGGCGAAGTAAACGAAGAGGACATCGGAGAAGTGAAAGCGGGAATGAAAGCGATCCTGCAGATGTATGCCTACCGAACTCGCCAGTTCAACGCCAGCGTCACCTCTATCGTGCCCGCAGCCGATCCCGACACGCAGCGCTACACCGTCCTCCTCGACCTCCAGAATCCGCCCGAAAACCTGCTCGCCGGCATGACCGGCGAGATGAACATCATCACCGGCCGGCATGAAAACGCGCTCCTCGCGCCGAGCCGCGCCATCCTCGTCGACCAAGTCTGGCGAGTGAAGCTGGGAGTGATCGACAAGCGGACGGTCAAGGTTGGTTACCGCACACTCGAATTCTCCGAAATTCTCGACGGATTGAAGGACGGCGACCGGGTCGTGGTCTCGGAGCAGGACAAATTGAAGCCCGGACAATTCGTTAGGCAACGAAGCGTTAAGCGCGTTCCGGCAGAAAAGCCACGGTGACGCCGACGCTCCACATCGCGCTGCGCTTTCTTTTCCATCGCAAGCGCGCCTTTGTCCTCAGCCTTTGCGGTGTCGTCTTCGGCGTCGCGATTTTCATCTGCACCCAGGCTCAGACACAGGGTTTCACAAAACGCTTCATCGATTCCACCCTCGGGAGCAATGGGGCCATCATGCTCCGCCAGCAGTTCCGCCCGCGCTACGACAACCTGCTCGTCGCCCCGAAAAATTCCAAGGTGGAAGCCGCCCGCCGCCGCTATTTCGAAGGGATCACCAATGCCTCCGAAATCATGCGCATCAGTCGGCGCTTTTCCAACGTCGTGGCCTGCGCGCCCGTTCTGCGTGGGACGCTGACCGCGCGCGCCGATTTTGAGAACGCGACGATCGATCTCTTCGGGATCGACCCCGCGCTCCATCTCCGCACGACCGATATCGGATCGCAGATCATCGCCGGAAAATTTGAGGATTTTCGCATGAATCCGAGTTCGGTGATTGTCGGTTCGCGCCTGGCCGAAGCTCTCGGCGTCGGGGCAGGGGACCCGGTGCAACTGCTTTCACCGAGCGGCGAGTATTGGCGTTTCAACGTCGCGGCCGTGGCCCGGAGTGGCGTCGGTTCGGTCGATTCGACGCGCGTTTATTCCCATTCGAAAATCGCCCAGCGTCTCCTGCGCAAGCCGTATCCGGCGACGATGATTCTGTACAAGCTCCGCGATCCCGAGACCGCGCCCGAGTTGGCACACCATTTCGAGCAGCTCTTTCAGCATGAGGCGCGCAGTTGGCAGGAGCGCGAGGAATCGAGTCTCCAGCTCCTGCTCACCCTGCGGCTCTCGACCGCTATCACCGTCTCGCTCATCATTCTCCTCGCCGGATTCGGCATTTTTAATGTCCTCACCATGACGGTGCTCTCGAAAGTGAAGGAGATTGCCATCCTGCGCTCGATCGGTTACAGCCGGCGCGACATCAGCGCGATCTTTCTCTGGCAGGGCGCGCTTATCGCGGCGCTTGGTTCCCTCATCGGGTGTCTTATTGGCGGACTCGCGGTCAGTGGCGTTTCGCACATTCCGCTGCGCGTGCGCGGATTGCTTTACGCCGATTATTTTCCGGTCGCTTCAGACTGGCATCACTATCTGTGGGCCACATTGCTCGCCGTGATCGCGGTCGCGATCGCGAGCTGGGTACCGGCCCGTCGCGCCGGGCAGTTGCCGCCGGTCGCGACGTTACGGGGCTCGAGCGCGTAACTCTAGCCATTGCTTGTAGCCACGTGCCAATGCGGCTTTTGTATCCCGAGACGCAATAACTCTTTCCCGAGACTCGCCTTGGGAGAGGAGAGGGTCGATCTGCATTGGGATCGGGCGGGCATGGATTTGGACCTAGAAATGAGCTTGCTCGCCCCCACTTCCCTGTCTATTTACCGGCACGTGATGGGCACTTCGTCGGTACCGGGCAAAGCGGGAACTTCGTCGCAGATTCTATGACCGCCGTCGGCGTTAACCTTGAGCTTTTCTTCGTCACCGAAGTCCTCCAACTGAATTCGCTTCACTACGGTTATTGGGCTGAGCCGTCGACCGCAGCCCAGCACATTCTTGATTTGCGCGACATCCAGCAAGCTCAGGAACAGTATACGCGAGAGCTTCTGCAAGTTATTCCCGCGGATGTGCAAAGTGTCCTCGATGTAGGCTGTGGAATTGGCGACAACGCCCGCGCCATGCTCTCCCGCGGTCTGAAAGTCACTGCGCTGTCTCCGGACGAGAATCACAAGCGTTATTTTGAAGATATCCGCACGC